>JAJDZJ010000160.1 GCA_022824685.1 Caldilineaceae bacterium | reverse complement strand
CAGGCCCTCAGTCGGCGAGATAAGTTAAATTCTCCGTCTACGTGCCATCTTTCGTACATTTCCCTGTGTCTTACCCCGACCTGGAAGAGTATTCGGCTGCATTTCGATGTTCTGACCCAATTTAGATGCGATTGCCCTGGGATTAGGGGGATGGGTTTTGATTTGTGGCTGAGCGGCGGGGAGAACTGCGGGGAATTGGGGGCCAGGGGTATGGGGCCAGGGGTTTGGGGCGGGGCGATGCGGGGTTGGGGTGGGGTGAGGTGGCTTGTGCGATGTGGTGGCCTGATCGCTGATGCGCGGCGTAGTTTATTGGGGCGGCGATGTTGCGCGCATTGCGATGAGTTCGCCGCCGTCGACGCGAACGACCTCGCCCGTCGTGAAGTTGGATTCGACCAGAAACCTGACGGCCTTGGCGACGTCTTCCGGGGCGCCCCAGCGCTTCAGAAGCGTGCGATCGCTGTGGCTGCGGGCTCGTTCTACGGAGAGATTTGGAGGAGGCATGACGGGGCCCGGGGCGACAGCGTTTACGCGTACGGTGGGAGCCAGCTCGAGGGCCATCTGCCGGGTGAGGGCAAGGAGGCCGGATTTTGCAACGGCGTGGGCGGTGAAATTCGGCCAGGGATGCCAGACAGAGATGTCAACGATGTTGACGATCGCGGCTTGGGGTTGGCGCAGAAGGAGGGGGGCGAGCTCGTTGCTGACGTAGAAGCTCCCGTGCAGGGCAACGTCGAGGACCTGGCGCCAGGTTTCGTAGCTCTTGGTTGGGAAGGGATGCTGCGCAAACAGGTCGGCGGAATTGACGAGCATGTTCAGGCGGCCATGGCTGGCGCGCAGTTCCTCCGCCGTCTGTTGCACCGCTGTCAAATCGGCTATATCACACTGGACCGTCGTAGCGTTGACGCCGAATGCCGATGCTTCTTGCGCGGTTTGCGCCGCGGCGGAGGCGGCGCGATTGAAAAGGATGATGACATCGGCGCCGGCCCTGGCAAGCTCCAAGGTGATCGCCTTGCCGACGCGATGGGCTCCTCCCGTCACCAGTGCCGCGCCTCCTCGGATTTCCATTGTGCCTGTGTTTCTCCTCAAGTCATACGGGGGACAGGCGCGGTTGCGCGACGGGTTGCGGAGGTCGAAAGCCCGGGCGCGACGCCAGAGCCATAGCGAGTTTCCGCCAATCAAAAAGGCGACGGAAGTTGAGCGCTTCCGCCGCCTGAGTCAGATGCGTTCCGCGTGGTCATTCTACTCTCTCATGGTATCGAGCGTGCGCTGGATGATCTCGGCCTGTTCCGACCGGGCGCGGCGGCGGCGGCGGCTTCTGCGCCGGGAGGATTTGGGGAGGGGGACTTCCTGGCCGTCGGCTTCCATGGCCCGTTTGAAGGCCAGTTCCATGGGCGAAAGGACTTCGATATCTTCAAATTTGTCCACGACTTGCCCTTCGGAGTCCTGCGCCGCTTCGTCCTCGCCCGCCGCGTCGGCGACTTCCTCTTCGGGCTCTTCGCGCAGGCCTTTGATGCTTACGTCGATGTGACGGCGGCGGCGGTTCAGGGTAATGATACGCACATCCAGCTTTTCGTCGATTTCCACGACATCTTCAGGTTTCTCGACGTAGTTGTTGCCCATTTCGCGCACGTGGAGCAGTGCGTCCGTACCCACTCCGATATCGATAAAGGCGCCGTAGGGCACCATTCTGGTCACAACGCCTTCGACAACTTCGCCCTCCTTGAGGTCGCGAATTGTCTTGGTGTCTGGGGAGATCATGGTCAGGCTGATGCGGTTGCGCTCTCGATTCAAGCGCTTGATCCAAACTGTGACGCTCTGACCTTCCTGGACCACGTCTTTCACATTGGTGACGCGGCCAACCGACAGTTCGGATATATGGACCAGGCCATCGCGGCCGGCTCCGATATCGACGAATGCGCCGAAGTCGGTAACCTGTTTGACCTTTCCGGCCACTTCCTGGCCGATGCTGAGGCGAACGATCTTTTTGCCGGCGTCAGCGTCGGCGTCTTCCGTGTTCGCTTCAACTGCTTCTGACTCGACGGTACGGGGTTCTTCGGTCATCTTCCGCTCCTCGCTGAAAACGGTATTGTCCCTGCGCAACACCGTTTGACAGTATACCTTTTTCCACGCCCAAAGACAAAAGCTGACAAGTGTAAAATCGTTATCAGATGCCGGTCATACATTGAAGCGGATTTGGAGGATATCGCCGTCCTGAACGGGATATTCCTTTCCTTCCAGCCTCAGCAGACCCCGGCTACGCGCTTCGGCCATGCCGCCTGCGTCCATGAGGCGATCAAAGTGGATGGTTTCAGCGCGAATGAAGCCCTTTTGCATATCGGTGTGAATGACGCCGGCAGCTTCGGGCGCTGTGGCGCCGTCGCTGACCGCCCAGGCGCGAACCTCGTTGTCGCCGATTGTGAAAAAGCTGATGAGGCCGAGGAGACGATAGCAGCGGTGGATTGCCCGGTTCAGTCCTTGTTCGGCGATTCCGAACTCGGCGAGGAAGTCAGCGGCTTCATCGGGCGCCATTTGGGCGATGTCGGCTTCCAGACGGCCGCGAAGAAAGAATGTTTCGTCATCAAGGAGAGGCGCGTACATGTCTTCCGGGTCGTCGTCGCCGGCGTTGACAACGTGCAGGCGCGGCTTCAGGCTCAGGAAGCCGAAGCCGCCCAGCATTTTCAGCTCATCCGCCGTGAGCGACGCATCCCTCAGGTGGATGCCTTCTTCCAGGAGCGGGTATAGCCGGGTAAGGAGGGCCTCTTCTTGCGCCAAGAGCTGCCGCGCCTCAACGGGACCCCGAGATCGTTGCGCCGCGATGCGTTCCAGCCGTCCCTCGATGGCGACCATGTCGTTGAGAAGCAGCTCGGTTTCCATGGCCGCCATGTCCGCGGCCGGATCGACGCGGTCTTGGGGGTGGGGGACATTGGGGTCGATGAAGGCGCGTGCGACGAGTAGGAGAGCATCGTTGGCGGCGATGGCGTTGAGAAGAGGGCCGCGAAATGGACTGTCCCGGCCAATATTGCTGGCCAGGCCAGCGATGTCGTTGTAGGTAACCTGTGCGTGGACGGGCTTGCGGGGGGCAAACATCCGGGCGAGAGAATCCAGGCGAGAATCCGGCACGTCCACCACAGCTGTGTGGACTTCGAGCTGTCCGCTGGAATAGGAAGTTGCGGCGGCGGCGCTGCGGGTCAACGCGTTAAAGATGGTCGTCTTGCCGCTATTTGATCCGCCTACGATTCCGATTTTCATGGAAGTTGGATGGCGCTCCCGGCGTTGAGTTTGCAGAAGGAGAAGGGGTCCTTGTTTACAGATTCTTGCGATGACGCCGATTCATCCGTTGTAAATGTGAACGGGCCTTTGCATCGCTCACTGTGCGCTGAATCGTTCGAGACTGTTGGAATCTCCCGTTGCGCTGCACTGGGGCTGGCCGCTTGAAAGCGGGCCAGGCGCCTGTGGTTTGCGCCCGGGCGTTCATGGGCGAGATCTGAGGTGTGAGGAACCGGGACATCGAATGAGCGAATCCAGGGCGCCGCAGGCCGCTGAGAGTCGGTGGGATGGAGTCGGGATGCCGGCTCCGCGGCGCCATCATACCGCAGAATCTTCTCGAATGCACGGTGATTGCGGTTGCGAAGCGTGTAAACCAATAGGGGCGTAAGTTTTCCAACTTCTGGTAACGGGCAACGGTCAGTTGTCTGAACGGGGATTTGGGGGGATTTGGGAGATTAGGGGGATGGGTTGTTGTCGCGACCTGGATTTGAGGGGCGGGCGGCAGGGAGAAGGGCCAAGGAACTGCGGGATAAGGCGCGAGGTACGTGTTGGCGACTCTGATTGGAGAAGCGTTGCTGTGCGGAGGGGCTTAGGCGCCCCCACAAGTGGCGTCCCTACAGGGGCGTTGCAGTGTAAGGGAGGGGTTACAGGACCCCGTATATGCCGCGGGGCAACGGTATGGGGGGCGAGGCAAATTGGGCCCACGTGTGAGGTTGCCTCTGGGAATTCACGCTGAGGCCTGCAGCCCGTTTCTATGGACTACTCCAAATCTGGACTGCGCCGCGTGCGAAACTACGCTTGTGGCCAGGGCAATCGCATCTAAATCTGTAGGCCGATTCAGTTGAAATTGTGGCCAGAAGAAAGCGAGAATAAGTGGAAATCACCCTGCGCTTACTGAATATCGACGGGAAGACGCCGCGGATCAGGCCCTCAGTCGGCGAG
>JAJDZJ010000049.1 GCA_022824685.1 Caldilineaceae bacterium | reverse complement strand
CTCGCCGACTGAGGGCCTGATCCGCGGCGTCTTCCCGTCGATATTCAGTAAGCGCAGGGTGATTTCCACTTATTCTCGCTTTCTTCTGGCCACAATTTCAACTGAATCGGCCTACAGATTTAGATGCGATTGCCCTGGCCTTTTCCCCCCAATCCTTGACAAATTCGGCCCACAAAATGTAGACTACCAGAGTGCCGCTTATGCCGTGTCCGGCTTAACAGGTCCAATTTTGCACGCCGACCAACGTCGTCTCCGCTGAACGAAGTCATTTTGACGAGGGGCTTTCACAATGGCAGCCAGACGTAGAACTTCCTTCAAATTAGGTGTGACGGGCCTGGGCGAACGACAGGAAATCGCCCCCGGCCTCTTCATCAACACCTTCTATCGAGGATGTACCCCGGGGTTTTTGGTCACCGACGAAGGTCTGATTCTGATCGATACACCCCTGATTCCCGAACAGGCCAAAGACTGGCGCAGTCAGATCGAAGCCGAAGCCCCTGGCCTGCCAATCCTTTATGTCTTCAACACCGATCACCATCGCGGGCATGCCTTGGGCAACCAGTATTTCCTGCCCGCCACAATCATCGCGCATGAACGCGCCTACAAAGAGATGTCGGGGTACACCCAAAACTTCAAGGAACGGGTCTACAACAGCTTTAAGCGGGAACCGGAAATCCAGGAACAACTGACCAACATCGAAATCATCCTCCCTGACGTGACATTCACCGACTCCGCCCGTCTCCAATACGGCGGCCGTGAAATGCAGCTGATCTACGCCGGCGGCCACACACCCGCCACCAGCATCGCCTGGCTGCCCGAAGAAAAGATCGCCTTCGTCGGTGATATCCTCTGGGTCGACCAGCATCCCTACATGGCGCAGGCCGACTCCCTGGAATGGGTCAGTGCTCTCCGCCGCCTCCGGACCCTTGGCGCCGAAAGACTCGTCCCAGGTCACGGCCCGGTTTGCGACCCAGACGACACGATCAAAGTTGAAGAGTATATCCTCTTCAAACGCCAGCGCGTTCGCGACTATTACCTGGCGGGCAAGACCAAGAACGAGGCCAAAAGCGGTTTGGTCGGCGAAATGTTGGAGCTATTCCCGGTTCCGCTGGAACGCAAGACCAAAATCGAGAGCCAGATCAAATCAGGCATCAATCGCGTCTATCGTGAAGTCCAGCGCGAAGAAGAGCTGGCCGCTGCCGAATCGAGAAACGGCGCCTCCCTTCCAAGCCCGGTCAATGCCTCGCCAGTCCAGCAAGCTCAGGCCGAGGCCAGCCTCATGCCCGCGCCCGTTGCCGTGGAGACCGCCCAGTAGTGGCATACTCGATCAGAGAGGAACGACAAGGCCTCGCCACAAGCCTGCGCGAAGATCTCAA
Organism: Caldilineaceae bacterium; assembly: GCA_022824685.1. Lineage (GTDB taxonomy): Bacteria > Chloroflexota > Anaerolineae > Caldilineales > Caldilineaceae > Bin5. The sequence continues at coordinate 5,855 of JAJDZJ010000049.1, read as the reverse complement.
CGAAGCCGAGCGGCTCATCGTTCAACTGCGCCGGCGCAATGTTGAGGCGTTCCTCCAACTCCTCGACCAAATCGAAGACAGCTTTACCCAGCTGGAGGACAGCGGCCTCGACCTGAGGCCTGAATACACCAGGTGGGCCAGCCTCCAAAGCAAACTGCGCAGCGAAGCCGGACGCGTTGTCCGCGTCATCGCTCTCGCCGGCGGCTTGGCGCAGCTCCGCCAGGAAAACCAGCCGGCCGAAGGCTTCTGGTGGCGGCTGGATGAAGTCGTGGCCGCTGCCCGTCGCCGGCTGGTTCGCCGTCTTGGCATCTCCGCCAGTACCATCGCCGCCCTACTGGCCATCATCTGGGCGCTGCTTACCTTCGTATTCCCCCCCGACCCCAACACAGTTGTCGCCTCCGAGGCGCTCTCCACTCTGCAGCAGTTGGCCTTCGAAGGCCGCTGGGAAGAAGCCCTGGCCGCCATCGAAGAAGCCAAGTCCCAGCTTACGCAACCGGATGCAGAGCTCCTCATCTGGGAAGGAGTCATCCGCGAAAAACTGGGCCAGCCTGAACGCGCCGCCGAAGCGCTGGCCGAAGCCAAATCGCTCGTGCCTTCAGCACGGCTCGTCGGCTTCTGGTGGACCCTCGGCTCCGTTCGCCTCGCTGTCGGCGACCTCGAGGAGGCCCGCCGCGCCGGCCTCCAGGCCATTGAAATTGACCCCGCCGACGCCCAGGGCTACTTCCTGCTCGCCAGTGTCTATGAAGCCGAAGGCGACACCGTCTGCGCCGTCGAACTCTTCGACAAGTCATTCGAACTCGCTGCCGATGGCAATCCCCAACTTGCCGTCATCGCCCGAGTCCGTATGGGCAACCTCCTGCAACGTCCTCCCAATATGTCGCTCCTCGGCGGTGCCGAAACCCAAAACGGCGACCAGCTCGCCGAGGAAGACAACGGCGAAGCCGTGCCCTGCGAAGGCTTATAGCCGCAGGCCCAAATGGGGCAGTCCAGCTTTGTGCAGTCAGGAGTAGCCTGCTGCAGGATGCAGTGCAGTTTCCCGGTGGTAGCCTTGAACGAGCCCCCGCTGTCCATTGCGCCCGTCCAGAACCCCGACCGTCGTCACTCCTGCCTACCCCATAACCCGGCCCCGGAATTTCTCTGCCGGCCGGAAATCCTGTACAATGGACCCGCGGCGTTCAGCCCTCATACGCCCCCTTAGCTCAGAGGATAGAGCAACGGACTTCTAATCCGTCGGTCGTAGGTTCGACTCCTACAGGGGGTGCCTTAAACAACCAGCCAGGTCATGCCGCCATCCCTCCCGCCCTCACCCCCCGCACCGCATCCCCGTCCCCACTAATCACTTTCCGCAAGCCCCTGCCGTTTCCCCCTCCACTCGCCCACCAATCAAAACCCATCCCCCAAATCCCAAAAATCCCCCCAAATCCCCGTCAAGACAACGGCGCCGCCCTACCCAGCGGGTAGCCGCAGCGCCGTATACAACCCACTATCGTGACCGGCCAAAGCCAGCTACTCGAAACCTGATCCCCTCGTCCTAACCAACCCGGTCCCGCGCCGATCCCTTCTCCGAAATCGTCTCGTTCGGTTCCCTCTCGTTGATCGCCGTATACCCCGGTCTGCCAGGCTCCGAATACGGAAACGTCGGCCCCCCCGATGGGGCGGCCCAGCGGACGCCGTTGGCAATCACCTGGCGAACAATATCCTGGTGAAAGATCGGATACGTCTCATGTCCCGGCCGGAAATAAAAGATCTTCCCATTTCCGCGATGGAAGCACGCCCCGCTTCGAAAAACATTGCCGCCCTCAAACCAGCTCACAAACACAAGGTCGTCGGGCGTGGGAATATCAAAGAGCTCCCCGTACATCTCACACTCATCGATTTCAAAAAATGGCGGCAGCCCCTGCGCGATCGGATGAGAAGGCTTCACAACCCAAATCCGCTCCCTCTCGTCCGCCTCGCGCCACCTTAAACTGCATGTCGTACCCATCAAACTACGGAAAATCTTGGAGAAGTGACCCGAATGCAACACCACCAGCCCCATTCCTTCCAGGACCCGTTTCTTGACCCGCTCCACCACCTCATCGTCAACCTGCGCATGCGCGCGGTGACCCCACCACGTAAGCACGTCCGTCTCCGCCAGCGCCTCATCTGTCAAACCGTGCTCCGGCTCGTCGAGCGTGGCCGTCTTTACCCAATTGAACCCATGCAATCGCAGCCCTTCCGCAATCGCGCCATGTATCCCGTCAGGATAGATTCCGCCAATGAACTCGTTGATCTTCTCGTGCTGATACTCGTTCCACACTGTCACTCGAATGTCACCCATCCTGTTTCCTCCCTGAATTGAGAAGCAGAAAATAACGGCGCAGGAACGACAAAGAGCACATTCCCACTGCCTCCTATCCCCCCCGCTTTTTGTCAAACCCTATGAGCCCACCGCCACCGGCTTCCCGTCCTGCGCCGCAGACTCCTTGATCGCGTCCCACAATCTCGCCATCCTCAAACCGATTTCCGCAGGACAGGGGTTCTCCATCTCACCCGTCCGCACCCGCAGAAACTGCTGCCACGTGCCCAGAGACTCGGGCAGTTCGACCGGCATCAGCTCCTCGTCCTCCATCTCCTGAACGTTCAGCCGCTCGCCCCAGATCCCTGTCTGCAACATGCCGTTCTCGCACATCACCCGCACATCCGATCCGATTCCGGAGTTCGTATTGCCCGCCGCGTTCATCGAAACCAGCGCGCCCGAACGCAGCCGTGCAATGGCCACCGAAAAAATGTCAACAGGCGCCCCGTGATTGTCCATCCACGCCGCCACCTCCACAAAGTCTTCGCCCGCCAGATCCGATATCGTGTTCAGCATGTGCGCGCCCGTGTCAAACAGGAATCCGCCGCCCGCAATCTCGGGATCCTGGCGCCATAGTCCGTTCGTAAAGGTCAGCCAGTTCTGCCACACCACCCCGCTGATGTTCAGGATCCTGCCCAATTTGCCCGACCGCAGTATCTCGACGCCGGTCCGAATCTGTGGCGACATGCTGCCGTTAAACGATACCGAAAGCAGCCCTCCGCTTCGATCGCGAACATCGATAAGCGCAAGCGCCTCCTCGGCATTCATCACCATCGGCTTTTCCAGCAAAACGTCCAACCCGGCTTCCAAACAGGCCTTTGCCTGAGGGAAATGCAGGACGTGCGGCGTAATGATAAACGCGGCTTCGAGTTCGCCTTTCGCCAGCAGCTTCTCCAGGTCCGGTTCGTTGGGCGGCGGCGCCTTCCCCGCCTCATCGAAGAGCTCACAAAAAGCCTCATAGGAATTGGCCGATGGCTCACATACAATCCCAACCTCAGTCGTATCCCCCTGCATGAGGATACGCCTCGCATGATGCCGCGCCATCCCGCCGCACCCAATAAAGGCCATTCGTACGCGGGAGGATCCCCCGCCTGAGTCACGTTCCGTCATTGACTAACTCCTGATTGTATAAGCGATTGAAAAATACTGTGCTCAAAACAGCTAAACGACACGGTGCAAATTTTCTACCATGTTCCATCAATTGGCCCACCCGGCATGAAACACTGCACTTCTGGGCCTCCCCCAACCCCCACCCTTCCACCTTGTCGCCTTGCCCTGTGGCGGCGGCCCTTCCGCGCCCCGCCCTTCTCGCGCCCCCACCGCACGCCAATGCCGCCTCACGCCGCCAGCCGCCATTTCTCCACCCCGACGGGGCGGGGCAGTGCCAGGACCGAGTGGCCTTGCGCTGATCCCCGGCGGCAAACACCCGCCGCCGGGCCGGGGGACACCCCCGGACCCCGGCCGCGCCGCCCGCTCGCCGCGCCCCCGGCAACGACCCAATCCCCCTGGCCTCGCCAGCCCAAGCTCCAGCCGCCTTCCGCAAGACATTGCGCTTCCTACCCCAGCGCAGCCATTACTCTCCATTCGCCCCGGCACGACTCCAAATACCCGCCCACAGACTACGGCCAATGTTATACACGTCTGACGCCTGGCCTCTGCCCTCGGACGTTGCATCGCCACCGCGCCATCCAACTCCGCCTCTACGCGAATCAGAAAAAGCGCCATGATGAGCCCAATCTACCTGGTCCCGGCGTGAATCCACATTGGCTAACTTCTGTCAGCCGCAGGTATGTGCAGGCCGACCGCGCTTCGCCCCCCGCCAGAGTGCGCTACCCATTGACCCCCTGCCTGACCCTGCGCAGTCTTGGGGCAACGACCTGCAGGCGCAATTCCATTCCGCCTGAAGCCAGCCCCACAATCATACCTTGCAGCTCTGCCACCGCCAAGATTTCACCCCCAATATGGTCAGTCAAGTCTTGGGGTAGACAGGAGAAGCGGACCGAAGGCCTCAACGAGACTTCCCAGAGGCAGCGTCAGAATAGCGCCCATATTGCCCCGCCCCGAATCAGTGCCTCGCTGCGTATTCCCGCCCCTTCACCCCTATTCGGTCTCCCGCGGCCCCCACCTCCACCGCCGCCACCCTGTAGGGGTGCCCCTTGTGGGCGGGCAAGCCCCTCCGCCCAGCCCCCGTCTATTCAAAGCTGCCAACACGCCCTTCCCCGCAGTTCCCCTGCCCACAGTCACCAGTCGGCGCCCGCAATCTCCTGATCGAATCGAATGCCCTCGTGGCTTTGCGAAGAGCGGCCTAGCTCGTAAAATAGCATCGGGCGCCCATCGCGTGCCGCAGCCAGATACAGCGCCAGCGCGGCAGCGCCTCCGCGAAGAAGGCATTTACCAGTCGCTCTCGGCAGACCAAACGCCGACTGTTGTCTACCCGCTATCAACCGCTCCGCCATCTCCTTTCCCCTACCTCTACCTATGTACCCTGCCAGGATCATCCTCGCCTCGCAAAGCCCGCGTCGACAACAGTTCATCCTCGAGCTCGGCATCCGCTTCCAGGCCGAATCCGCTGACATTGATGAGGCGCCCGCGCCCAACGAAACACCCCAGGAACTGGTTGAACGCCTTGCCGTCGCCAAAGCGCTTACCGTCGGCAACCGCCTCGCCGCCGCGCCCCCGCGCGAGGACCAACCCGACCAGGCAACCCAGTTCCTCGTCATCGGCGCCGACACAGTTGTCGCTGTGGATGGCGACATCCTGGGCAAGCCGGCCGGCGCCAGTGAAGCCTACGCCATGCTGCGCCGGCTGCGGGCCCGCGCCCACCACGTCCACACTGCGCTGGCCGCCGCCCATTTCGTCGCCTCCGAACTTCATCGCATCAAGAGCCTGACTAACACCTCGACTGTCCATATGCGCCCCTACAACGACTCCGAAATCGCCGCCTACATCGCCACCGGAGATCCCATGGACAAAGCCGGCGCCTACGCCATCCAGCATCCTCAATTCCGCCCCGCGCGCTGCCTCTCCGGCTGCCCCGCCGGCGTGATGGGCCTCCCCCTGGCCGACCTGCTCCACCTCCTTGCCGACTTCGATATCCCCATCGCCCGGGCGCCGCAACAGATCTGCCCCGCCATGACCGGCCTCCAATGTTGCCAGCTCCACCCCCCCTGACCCCAGACCCCTGCCGTTTCACCCTTCCGTTTCCCCTGCAGTTCCCCTCTCCCTCCATGCCGCGCCCCTCGTCCCCGATTCCAACCCCATCCCCCAAATCCCAAAAATCTCCCCAAATCCCCGTTCAGACAATCCCCGTCCAGACAACTGACTACTGTTGTAATCCTCATCGCTTGAAGCGCGCCCCAAATTCGGACTTACCCCCTACGCCCAGGGCGATTGCATCTAAATTGGGTCAGAACATCGAAATGCAGCCGAATACTCTTCCAGGTCGGGGTAAGACACAGGGAAATGTACGAAAGATGGCACGTAGACGGAGAATTTAACTTATCTCGCCGACTGAGGG
>JAJDZJ010000066.1 GCA_022824685.1 Caldilineaceae bacterium | reverse complement strand
CCCTCAGTCGGCGAGATAAGTTAAATTCTCCGTCTACGTGCCATCTTTCGTACATTTCCCTGTGTCTTACCCCGACCTGGAAGAGTATTCGGCTGCATTTCGATGTTCTGACCCAATTTAGATGCAATCGCCCTGCCCTGCCGTTCCTCTCTCTTGACACGCAGTCTTTCCCTGTGCTAACCTTTCCCGGTAGCACCTTACGAAAAGACCTCTCTTATCCAGAGTGGGGGGAGGGAACGGCCCTATGATCCCCCGGCAACCTGCCGTAGCCCCGGTTCTTGGTTGCTGACCCCAGATCGGCCTGCCCACAAACGGACCCGCAACATGCCCGTCGGGCCATATACAGGCCGCACTTGCCGGTCAGTCGCAATCCTGTTTGCTCTGCAGGTGCCAATTCCGCCGAGCCGTTTACGGCTCGAAAGATGAGATCGAACCGCTTGGACACACCCCTCTGGACTCTTTCGGAGGGGTTTCGTTTGCAGAAAAGAGGAGGGCCGCTTTGCGCACCGTTTTCTGGCAGGACGGACAAGTCAAAATGATCGACCAGCGGCTGCTGCCCGGCGAAGAAGTGATCGCCTCCTTCCCTACCGTCCCCGAGGTCGCCCGCAGCATCAGCGAAATGTACGTTCGCGGCGCGCCCGCAATCGGCGCCACGGCCGCCTACGGCATGGCTTTGGCCGCGCGCCTCAGCCAGGCCGACAATGTCGATGCCCTTCTCGACGACCTGCGCCGCGCCAAAGGTACCCTTGACGCCGCCCGACCCACAGCGGTCAATCTCAGCTGGGCCACGACCAGGCTCCTCACCTTGGCCGAAGAAATCGCTGCCGCAGCCCCTTCCTCGCCAGCCGCCGCCGACAAACTGCGCCAGACTCTGCTCGATGAAGCCGAAGCCCTCGCCGACGAAGATGTCAGAATCAACCGGCGCATGGGCTTCAACGGCGCCGCAGTCGTACCCGAAGGCGCAAACCTTCTCCACCACTGCAACACAGGCTCCCTCGCCACCGTCGACTTCGGCACCGCTCTAGGCGTCATCTATGCCTGCCACGAACAGGGCAAGAATATCCACGTCTGGGTCGACGAGACCCGCCCCCGCCTCCAGGGAGCGCGTCTGACCGCCTGGGAGCTGATGCGGGCTGAAGTCCCCATGCACCTCATCGCCGACAACGCCGCCGGCCACCTGATGCGCACCGGCCAGGTCGACGTCGTTGTCTTCGGCGCCGATCGCGTCGCGGCCAACGGCGATGTCGCCAACAAAATCGGAACCTACAAAGTCGCCGTCGTCGCCAGAGAAAACGGCATTCCCGTTTACTGCGTCGCGCCAACCAGCACCGTCGACCTCGACCTCCCGGACGGTGATCACATCCCGATTGAAGAGCGGGGACCCGAGGAGGTCGCTGAAATCGGCGCACGTGCTATCGCCCCCACCGATGTGCCCGTCTACAACCCCGCCTTCGACATCACGCCGCACCGCTACATCACAGGCATCGTAACCGAAGAGGGCATCTGCTATCCTCCCTTCGACCAGAGCCTGCGTGCCGCCGTACAAAGGGGCCGGGCCGCCATTGAAGCGGAGCGATCTGAAAGAAATTAACGAACAATGAGCCAACCGCGCCGTTTCGATCGCATCTGCGTCTTTTGCGGCTCCAGCGACGGGGTCGACCAGCGCTATTCACGGCAGGCTGCAGCGCTGGGAACTGAAATCGCCCGCCGAGGCTATGGCCTCGTCTACGGCGGCGGCAACCTGGGCCTGATGGGCGCCGTCAGCAGGGCGGCCCACGATGGCGGCGCAGCCGTTTATGGAATCATCCCAGCGCCCCTCGCTGCCAAAGAGATCGCCGGCGAAACAATCGGCCACATTGAGGTGGTCGAAACCATGCACCAGCGCAAGGCGCGCATGACCCAACTTGCCGACGCATTTGTCACCTTGCCAGGGGGTATCGGCACGCTGGAAGAGCTGTTCGAAACAATCTCCTGGATCCAGCTGGGCATTCACAATAAGCCGATGGGCCTGCTCAATGTAAACGGCTTCTTCGATCCGCTGCGTCAGATGCTCGCCCACCAGATCGACCAGGGCTTCATCGCCGAAAGATATAGCCGGCTGCTCGTGGTTAACGATGATCCATCCGCGCTCATCGATGAACTCCTCCGCCACGAAACGCCCGAAAGCTCAGTCCAGTGGATCACCTCGGCACAGGCCTGACGCTCCTGCCAATCACCGGTCAGCCGAGTGCTTGAGCCTCCCGCCGGTCCTTCTAGCACGTTGACAGGTGAGTCGACCAGGCAAATGCCTTCAGATACGACAGGACTCCAGCAGATCATCGCCATCGGTGGCCACGGACTCACCTCCAACGCCGAAGACGTGACCCTCAGCCGCTACATTCTTGACCAGGTTCCCGTCCCGCGCCCCCGCATCTGCTTCCTTTCCCAGGCAGGCGGTGAGGATGCCTTCTACATTGCCAGCTTCTACCGCCACTTTCTAGCCCTCGACGCCATTCCATCGGACCTCTCCCTCTTCAGGCCACACACCGCCGACATCGCCGATTTCCTCCTCCAGCAGGACGCAATCTACGTTGGAGGCGGCAATACCAGGTCCATGCTTGCCCTCTGGCACGAGTGGCGTCTCGACCGGATACTGCGCCAGGCGTGGCAGAACGGGACCGTGCTGTCAGGTGTCAGCGCGGGCGCTATCTGCTGGTTCGATCAGGGCCTTACAGACTCGATCCCGGGAAAACTCACCCCGCTCCCCTGCCTGGGCCTTCTTCCAGGCAGCTGTTCACCCCACTTTGACGGAGAGCCGCAACGGCGCCCCAGCTACCATCGCCTGATCGCCGATTGCGACATGACACCCGGCTGTGGCATCGACGACAGTGCGGCCCTCCACTTCATCGGCGCCGAACTCATGAGCGTTGTTGCCTCCCGCGCCGGCGCAAATGCCTATCGCATCGAAAGTTCAGCTACCGGGACCGAGGAGATCAGGCTGGATGCCACTCTTCTCGCCGCGCCAAAGAATCGCTGCGACAGTCAATCTCCCGACAACCTCACCCGAACGGACGCCCCATGAAAATCGTCGTTTCCGGCTCCATCGCCTATGACTACCTCATGACCTTTCCCGGTCGGTTCACAGACCAGATCATCCCAGAAAAGCTGACCCGCCTGAGCGTTAGCTTTCTGGTAGAAGAAATGGTCCGCCAGCGAGGCGGAACCGCCGCCAACATCGCCTACTCACTCAAACTCCTCGGCGGCGAACCAATCCTCCTCGGCACCGTAGGCCAGGACTTCGGCGACTACAGGACCTGGCTCAACGAGCACGCCATTCGCACCGATCACATCGTTGAAATCCCCCACAAGTTCACAGCCAGCTTCTTCGTAAGCACCGACGAAGAACAAAACCAGATCGCCAACTTCTATGCCGGCGCAATGAGCGACTGCCGCTCGGTCTCCCTGGCCGACCAGGGTCTGACCGACGCCGACGTCGTCATCATCAGCCCCAACGACCCACAGGCCATGCTCAACTACGCCGCAGAGTGCCGCGATCTGGACATACCGTTCGCCTACGACCCCAGCCAGCAGACAGCCCGCCTCAGCGGCGAGGACCTGCGCAGCAGTATCCCCGGCTCAAGCTGGTTGATGGTCAACGACTATGAGATGGCCGTCATCGAGGGCAAGACCGGCTGGTCGAGAGAAAAGATTCTCCAGGAAGTCGGTACGCTCATCGTCACCGAAGGCCGGGCCGGTAGCCGTATTGTCCACCAGGGCGAAGAGTTCCACATCCCGGTTTCCCCGCCTCAGAATGTCGCCGAGCCCACCGGCGTCGGCGACGCGTACCGGGGCGCTTTCTTCGCCGCCCACAGCGCCGGACTTCCCGTTGACGTGTGCGGGCGTGTCGGCGCGCTGTGCGCGACCTATGTTCTCGAACAGGTCGGCACCACCAATCACACGTTCACGCCGCAGGAGTTCGCGCTCAGATACCAGCAGGCGTTTGGTGAAGAACTGCTCTGGGGAGAACCGGCTTGAAGCCTGGCATGAACCGTCTCACCCCAGAGGGCAGGGCTATCCTGGCCTCGGACCCAGTCTGGGCCGCCTACGCGATCGCCGACCTGCGTCCCGATCTTGCCCGCCACTGCCGCTGGGCTGTTTCTCCGCAAAAGGGCGGCCTCGCGCTCCTCTTCACCGGCCTGGAGCCGCCAATCCTTCTGGCGGCCGGGACATCCGACGGCGTCCACGCCGCCCTGGGCGACATTGATCTGCCCCAGGAGCTGTCCCTCAGCATCCAACCATCGCACCTCACAGCCCTGCAATTACGCTACCCGGATGTCGACACCGAATGTATGCTGCGCATGAACTTCGCGCCGCGCAAGAACCAGCCTCCACCCGTCCGCCCCGCCGTTCCCTTGTCCCAAATGGACCTCCAACGCCTGCAGGATCTCTACCGCTGCGGCGGCGAGTTTGCTCCCGACGCCTTCGACAGCAGCCAGCTCGACGACGGCTTCTTCTTCGGAATCGAGGACAAGGACGGCTCTCTCCTTTCGGCCGGCGGCACCCACATAACCTACTCTGCGGCCCGTTCGCCCTTCGCACGCGCCGTAGGCCGCCAACCGCGAAGAGACGACACTCTCGACTCCATCCTGGCCGAAGGGGTCGCCGCAATTGGTAACATCTACACCAGGCCCGACTGCCGAGGCAAAGGCTACGGCACTGCCGTGACCGCAAGCATCCTGCACGCCCTCCAGGCCGCCAACTACGGAACCATCGTACTAAACGTCAGCGCACACAATTTGGCCGCCCAATCCATCTATGAGAAGCTAGGATTTGTTGTGCATTGCCGTTTCCTTGAAGGGCTTGCGCGAAGTTTTCTCTAGCCAATTGCGAATCACAAGATTCTGTTTAGTTAGAGCGCTAGGATCCACTCTCTTGTCTGCAAACCATTTCCGCAAGGAGTTTCCCGACAGATGACCACCGCAGTACAACACATAAACTACGACATTGCCGACATCGGCCTCGCCGAACGCGGCCGCTTCCGCATGCAGTGGGCCGCCAAAGAAATGCCCGTCCTCGACCTGCTGGAAGAACGCTACCGCCGCGAACGCCCCTTCGAAGGCATCCGCATGGCCGCTGCCATGCACGTCACCAGCGAAACCGCCAACCTCATGCGCATCCTCATCGCCGGCGGCGCCGAAATCGCCCTCTGCGCCAGCAATCCCCTCAGCACGCAGGACGACATCGCCGCCGCGCTCGTCTCCCACTACGAAATGCCGGTTTTCGCCATCAAAGGGGAATCCACCACACAGTACAACCAGCATATCAACCATGTTCTCGACACAGAACCCCATCTCACCATGGACGACGGCATGGACCTCGTCGCCATGCTTCATACTCAACGCAACAGCCTCCTCGACGGCGTCATAGGCGGCACCGAAGAGACCACCACCGGCGTCATCCGCCTCAGAGCCATGGCCGCGCAGGGCAAGCTCGCCTTTCCCGTCATCGCCGTCAACGACGCCATGACCAAACACTTCTTTGACAACCGCTACGGCACCGGCCAGAGCACACTGGACGGCATCATCCGCGCCACCAACGTGCTCATGGCCGGCAAAACCTTCGTCGTCGGCGGCTACGGCTGGTGCAGCAAAGGGATCGCCATGCGCGCCAAGGGCATGGGTTCGCACGTCATCGTCACCGAAGTGGACCCGCTCCGTGCCCTCGAAGCGGTCATGGACGGCTTCCAGGTCATGCCCATGGCCGAAGCCGCCAAAGTCGGCCAGATATTCTGCTCCGCCACCGGGGACATAAACGTAATCGACCGCTGCCACATCGAAGACATGCGCGACGGCGCCATCCTCGCCAACAGCGGCCACTTTGACGTCGAAATCAACCTCAAAGCCCTTGAAGACATGACAACCAGGATCACCCGCGTCCGCGACTTCCTGGACGAGTACACGCTCGCCGATGGCCGCCGTATCTACGTTGCCGGCGAAGGCCGACTCGTCAACCTCGCCGCCGCCGAAGGCCATCCCAGCGCAGTCATGGACATGAGCTTCGCCAACCAGGCCCTGGCCGCCGAATACCTTCTTAAACACAACGAGGAAATGACCGGCAATGTCTACGACATGCCCGAATCCTTGGATCGCGAGATCGCAGCCCTCAAGCTCGAGGCAATGGGTGTGGAAATCGATACTCTCACCGAGGAACAGGAAGCCTATCTCAACGAGTGGACGCTTGGCACCGCGGAATAGGACCGCCGCCTGAGGCCGCCGCTGCTGCAGTCAGGAGACCAACTTATGAGCAGTACCTTCATGACCGCCCCTTCGCTTCTCTTTACCAGCGAGTCCGTAACCGAGGGGCATCCCGACAAAATGTGTGATCAGATCAGCGACGCCGTCGTCGACGCCATCATGTGCGAGGACCCCCACGCGCGCATCGCCTGCGAAACCGCAGTCAAGACCGGCTTCGTTATGTTACTCGGTGAAATCACCACCACAGCAAAACTGAACTTCGATGCGCTCGTCAGGTCCGTCGTCAAGGACATCGGCTTCGACAGCAGCGACAAGGGCTTCGACGGCGACACCTGCGGCGTGCAAGTCGCAATCGCGTCACAATCTCCTGATATCGCCCTTGGCGTCGATCGCGCCCAGGAATTCAAGACCGACCAGATGGACAGCGAAGAGGATGAAATCGAGTCGGTCGGCGCCGGCGACCAAGGCATGATGTTCGGTTTCGCCTGCAACGAGACCGCTACGCTGATGCCTCTGCCCATCTTCCTCGCCCACAAACTCAGTCGACGCCTCGCCGAACTTCGCAAGGATGAAGAACTGCCCTGGTTGGGTCCCGATGGCAAGTCTCAGGTGACGGTCGAGTACAGCTTCGGAAAGCCAAAGCGCATCCACACCGTACTCATCAGCACGCAACACAGCCCCGACATCAGCCAGGAAGACATCAGAAAGCAGATTGTCGACCGCTGCATCACCCCCTCTCTGCCGCCCGAAATGGTCGATGACGGATTGCGCATCTTCGTAAACCCCACCGGCCGCTTCGTCGTCGGCGGCCCCAAGGGCGACGCCGGCCTGACCGGCCGCAAAATCATCGTCGATACCTACGGCGGCATGGGCCGCCACGGGGGCGGCGCATTCAGCGGCAAAGACTGCACCAAGGTCGACCGCAGCGGCGCCTACGCAGCCCGTTGGGTCGCCAAAAACATCGTCGCCGCCGGCCTGGCCGACCGCTGCGAGATCCAGCTCGCCTACGCCATCGGCGTTGCCCGGCCTCTCAGCGTCAACGTCGAAACCTTCGGCACCGGCGCAGCCAGCGACGCGACCATTGAAAAACTGATCGAAGCCAACTTCGACCTGCGCCCCGGCGCCATCATCCGCGATCTGAAACTGCGCCGCCCAATCTACCGCCAGACCGCCGCATACGGTCACTTCGGCCGCGAAGACATCGACCTCCCCTGGGAAGACACAAGCATCGCCGACAAATTGCGGCAGTCCATTGGCTGAACCCAATCAAGACCATGGAGACCCGTCAGCAAAGTCGCGCCGCGCATTTCTCCATGAGCGCCCTGCCGCCCGTTTTCTGGTACATCGTCGCGGCATCGCTCGCGCTCGCCCTGCTAACCATCCTCTTCATGGTCGTGCAGGGCTACCGCGACGGACTCGCACGCGGCGAGGCCCAGAGACGTCAACAAGCCGCAATCCTTCTCCAGCGCGGCTCGGACATGATTGACGCCGGTTTGCACGATGAAGCCCTGGCCGTCTACGAGAGAATCTTGGAATTCGACCCCGAAAACGAAGCCGCGCGCAGCGCAATCCTCACCGTCCACGCTTCACCGACCCCCGAACCCGTCACCGTCGTAAAGACCCAGCCAACCGCCGTCGACTTAGAGTGGGCCGCAGCCGTTTCGCTGTACGAAGAGGGTCGCTGGCAAGAAGCGATTCAGCAATTCTCCCGGGTGCAATCGCTGCAGAATGACTACAGAAGCGAGGAGCTGGAACAAAGGCTGTTCTCCGCCTACGTAGAGCTTGCCGGGGCTGTCGTCGCCGAGGGAAACCTTGAAGAGGCGGTTCAGCTCTTCGACAAGGCACTGGAAATTGAGCCCAATGACACCCAGGTCCGTCACGATCGCCTTATGATCGCCCACTACGTTGACGTCAAAACATATTGGGCAGCCGACTGGACGCGGGTCATCCGCCTCCTTGAAATCCTCTACACGATCGATCCGGAATACAGAGACGTACGTTATCTTCTGCAAAGGGCTCACGTCGAACAGGGCGAAAGTCTCGCCTACGAGGAGAAGTGGTGCGACGCCGCCGCCGAATACACCAGCGCCATCGCTGTCCTCGACTGGCTCGACCTCCGCCGAAGACGAGACGACCTCGCCGCCAATTGCCGCAACGCCGCCAGCGGCTAAACGCCTAACCCGCGCCCCACTCCCTATAGCCTCCACCACACTCGCGACGACCGCCCATGCCGCCTCTCCGTGTTCGCCCAAACCCCTCCCTTACCCCTCAATCCCCTGTAGGGGCGCCCCTTGTGGGCACCCTTGCCACGCCGATCCCCCGCATGCCCGTCCCGCGATATGTCCCCCCACCGTCACAGATCCCCCCGCCCATCCCCCCGGAAAACTTCCCGTTTCTCCCCTCCTGCCCCTCCTTGCCTCTCAGTGCCCCTCCGTGCCCTTCCGTATTTCTCCGTGGATCAATGCCCTTGCCCTTCTCCCCACCTATTTTGCCCCTTCCCAGAATTGTCCTTTCCCCCGTATCCCGCTATAATGGTCCTGCACCAATCCGGGGAGTAGCGCAGCCTGGTAGCGCACAGCGTTTGGGACGCTGGGGTCGGAGGTTCAAATCCTCTCTCCCCGACCTGCGGGTATAGCTCAATGGTAGAGCGCCGGCCTTCCAAGCCGACGATGCGGGTTCGATCCCCGCTACCCGCTCCTTTCCGCGGCGCCCCGCGACGGATCGGTAGCTCAATGGCAGAGCAAGGAGCTCATAACTCCTGGGTTACAGGTTCGAGTCCTGTCCGATCCACTCACCGCTTCGCCCCGCCTTCTCTACCGCCCACGACCCGGCCCGCCGCGCACTTCGCCCAATCCTGATCATCAACGCCCCGCCTGTGCTATAATTCGCTGGCGCTTCAACCCTCTGCACCGCTCGCGCCAGTGCAGATTCTACGGCAGCAAGGACGGGGCTACATGGCCGACGACCAGACACATATCATTGACGAGGACCTGCCCTACCCGCAGCGCAGCGGCTTCATCGCCGTCATCGGACGCCCCAATGTCGGCAAATCAACGCTCCTCAACCTGCTTCTTGGCCAGAAAATCGCCATCACAAGCGACAAACCACAGACCACCCGCGATCAGATTCTCGGCATCCGCACGGACGACGACGCACAGTTTATCTTCCTCGACACGCCCGGAATCCACCAGCCCCGCAACAGGCTCGGCAAGCACATGGTCAACGTGGCGGAACAGGCGATCGCCAGCGATGCCGATGTCCTCCTCTGGCTTGTCGACATCAATGCGCCCCCGTCCGACGAGGACCGTTTAATCGCTTCCCGCCTTCAGGAATTCCAGGAAGCGGCCGGCGAACTGCCCTTTCTCATTCTCGGCGCAAACAAGATCGATTGCGCGCAGGACTTCGACCTCGAAAACCGAATTCTCGAGTTTAGAGCCCTCCTCCGTCCCCTTTCCATGAGGAAGAACGGCCAAAGCCCCTACCCCATTATGGTTCTCAGCGCAACGACCGGGGAAGGCGTCGAAGAACTGCTGGCAGCCCTCACCGAGCTGCTTCCGGAAGGCCCCCTATACTACCCCAGCGAGCAGGTCACCGACCTTTCCATGCGCTTCATCGCCGCCGAAGTCGTTCGCGAAAAGGCCCTCCTCCTCCTGCGCCAGGAGATTCCGCACAGCGTCGCCGTCGTCGTGACCGACTGGAATGAACGCAACCCGCAAATGACCCACATCGCCGCAACCCTTTACGTTGAGCGGCACAGCCAGAAAGGCATCGTCCTCGGTGGCGGCGGCTCCATGATCAAGAGGATCGGGCAAGCCGCCCGCCCCGATATCGAAGAGATGGTCGGCACACGCGTCTACCTGGAGCTCTGGGTAAAGGTGCTGCCAAAATGGCGCCGCAAGGACAACTTGCTCCGCCGACTAGGATACGCATACTGACAGGCTGCCGCTTTCGACCCGCCCGTAACCGCCTCCCTCCACACAGACCCCACCGAAGTGCCGCCGCCGTTTGCTTTGGATTCACAGCGCGCGCTGTGATATGATCTGCGCAAGTTTGTGCCTCCGGCAGACAGAGGATTTCGATGAATCCACATACAATCCGCGTTCTTGAATACGACAAGATTCTGAAGACTCTCGCCTCATACTGCGCCTTCGACGGCGGCTCCGAGCTGGCGGCCTCCCTGCTTCCCAGCGACGACCTGCGCACCATCAGCGACTGGATGGAGCAGACAAGCGAGGCGTGCCGTTTACTCGATCAGAAAACCGACATCTACTTCGGCGGCGTCCACGACGTCCGCGCGCTGATCGCAAAGTCCGAACGCGGCAGCATTCTCATCCCCACCGAACTGGTCGAAATCCGTACCACCCTGATGCGCGCCCGCACCCTTCGCAACACCCTGACCCGCCTCAACCGCCAGTTTCCCCGCCTCGCCGACATCGCCTTCTCCATCGAGCCTTGTGAACACGTCATCGGCGAGATAAGCCGTTGCATAAACGACCGCTCCGAAGTCGTCGATAGCGCATCCAATGAGTTGGGCCGCATCCGCGCCCAGCTCCGCGTGGCCCAGGACAGGCTCCTGAGCACGCTCGACCGCCTCGTCCAGAATACCGATATCATCCCCTACCTCCAGGAGTCGATTGTTACGCAGCGGCAGGGGCGCTACGTCATACCCGTGCGTTCGGAATACAAGGCGCAAGTTCAGGGCATCGTCCACGACCAGTCGGCCAGCGGCGCAACCTTCTTCATCGAACCCCTGACCGTCGTCGAACAGAACAACGCGGTCCGTGAGCTGGAATTGGAGGAGGAGAAGGAGGTGCGGCGCATCCTGACCGAACTTTCGGATCTGGTCGCTGACGAAAGCCCCTACATCAACCGCAACGTACAGATCCTCGCCCAACTTGACTTCACATTTGCCAAGGCAAAATATGCCCTCGACTTGGAGGCCGCCGCCCCCGCGATCTTCCCCTTCCAACAGAACCGCGCCGAAATCTTTGCCGGATTCCACGAAGAGACCAGTGAAGAACGCACAATCCAACACCCTGGCTCTGTCCTCAACTTCCGCCAGGCCCGACATCCCCTGCTCGACCCCGACTCCGTCGTCCCAATCGATGTCTATTTCGACGACGAGTGCTACATTCTCGTCGTTACCGGTCCCAACACCGGTGGCAAGACCGTAACGCTCAAAACCGTCGGCCTACTCACTCTCATGGCCCAGTCCGGCCTGATGATTCCCGTCGACGAAGGCAGCGCGCTCTCCGTCTTTGAAGGGGTCTATGCTGACATCGGCGACGAACAGTCCATCGAACAGAACTTGAGTACCTTCTCAAGTCATATGACCAACATCATCAGCATCCTCGAAGAGGCTGACCCACAGAGCCTCGTACTTCTCGATGAGCTGGGCGCAGGGACCGATCCCGACGAAGGATCCGCTCTCGCCGCCGCCCTGCTCGAAAACCTGCGCGACCGCGGCATCACAACGCTCGCGACCACCCACTACAGCGACCTGAAGCTCTATGCCCACGACACGCCAGGTGTGCGCAACGCCTCAGTTGAATTCGATGTCGAAAACCTGAGCCCGACCTTCGAGCTCAGCATTGGCCTGCCAGGCCGCTCCAACGCGCTCACCATCGCCCGCCGCCTCGGTCTTAACCCAGTAATCGTTGATGATGCCGAAAAAATGTCCCGCCCTGAGTCCCTCGAAGTTGAGGCCATGCTCGAAGACGTCCGCCGCGCCCGCCAGGAAGCAAACCGAGTCCTGGATCAGGCAAAAGAAAGGGAACGGAGCGCCAATGTAATTGAGGACGACCTCCGTTACCAGCTGGCCCGAATCGAAGAGGCCCGCCGTGAGGTCGTGGCCGACACCCGCTCGACTATGCAGAACGAACTGGCGGCTATCCGTCAGGAGATCGATAGCTACCGCCGGCGCATGGCAAAAGGAGGCGCCGACGGCAAAGACGCCCAGACGCTTTTCCTCCAGCAAGCGTCCAAAACAGTCGGTCGCCGCCAGTCCGATACCGAAGGCCGCGTCGAAAAGGAGGTCGCCAGACCAGGTTCCCCTGACACCAGGCTTCGAGGGCCTATCCAGAAGGGAGACCGGGTCTTTGTGCCCAATCTGCACGCCACCGGCGAGGTGATCGGCGTCGAATTGCGCAAGGGTGTCCCCCACGAAGCCGATGTGCAGGTCGGAAACTTCCGCCTCAAACTGCCCGTCCGCCGCCTGGAATTGCGCAGCAAAGGCCAGCCAGAGCCGCAGGAAACTGGCCAACCCGCGATTAGCCTGCACGCAAAGCCGAAACGAACCGGCGCCGGCGCTGATTCAATGACCGAAATCGATCTGCGCGGCGAAAGGGTTGACGCTGGGCTCCAGCGCCTGGAGGGCTACCTGGACGACGCCTATCTCGAAAACCTGCCATGGGTGCGTATCATCCACGGCAAAGGGACCGGCGCCCTGCGCGACGCGGTGCGCGCCGCGCTCAAAGGCCATCCTCTCGTTAGCAAGTTCCGTCCCGGTCAACTCGGCGAAGGCGATGACGGCGTCACCGTCGCCAACCTGATGACCGACGAAGAGTAGGCGACAGGCCATGGAACTGCGTGCCTACTGGGCAATCCTGAAGCGCCGCTGGGTCGCCCCCCTGCTCCTGCCCATCCTGGTCGCCCTTTTCAGCGCAGTGCAGTTGCGACCGTGGGAAACGCCGCCGCCCTCCTACACCGCGACCATGCGCCTGCTTATCGGCGTCCTCCCTCTGGAAGGAGCTGATGCCGCGCAGTACGACCCGCGCTACTACGCTTGGATGACCAGCGAGTACCTCGTAGATGACTTTACCGAAGTGCTCGCCGCCGAACTCTTCGCCAGCGCCGTCAATCTCCGACTCGCCGAGCGAGGCATCGCCATCCCCGCCGGCCTGATTCGGGCCCAGGCAAACACGGGTCAGCAGCATCGCATCATCCGTCTCACCTTTAACTGGCATGACCCGGTTGCCCTGCAGGCCATTGCCGACGCCGCTGTGGCCGAACTTGAGCAAAACGCCTCTTCCTACTTCGCCCAGTTGGGAACGCAGGGAGCAGGTGTCCAGCTGATGGATTCGCCCACCGTCGTTCCAGTAGGCCAGAGCGCCCGCGAACGGGTAGAATGGCCCCTTAGAATCCTGCTCGCCTTGGTCGCAGGCGTCGGCGTCGCATTCTTGCGGGAGTACATGGACGACACCGTACGTCGTCGCGAAGAACTGGAGGAAATGGGGCTGCCCTTCCTGGTCGCAGTGCCAAGACAACAAACCGGACCACGCGCTCGTTTGTAAGCATCCGCACGGCGTTCGCCTCGAGCGGTATTACAGCGCTGTTAGCCCGTTATGGAGGCAAAAGTGATACAGGAATATGGAGGCGTCCTGCGCCGATTCGGCTGGATTGCTATCGTCGCTATTCTGCTCACCGCCCTGCTCTCTTACGGAGTCAGCTTCCTGCAGGAGGAAATGTACCGGGCGACGGTTCAGGTCAGTACGGTGCCGGCCCGGCCCGATTGGGGCTTGGGCAACTCGGCCAAAGAGCTGATGCGCAACTTTGTCCTCAATCTACGTACGCATGAAGTCGCCGGCGAAGTGATCGCTCGCGCCCAGTTGGACATGCATCCAAATGAATTCCTGCGCCTGACCAACGTCGCGTCGGATTCGTCCACCTTTACCATCGAAATCGAGGCCCGTTCCAGAGACAAAATCGTGGCCGAAATTATGGCCCTGACCTTGGCCGACTGGTTCGTTGATGAACGCACTGCCTACTACGCCCAGCAGGACAAACGCGATCGCATCGAAGTCAAGATCGTCAGCAGGGTGATAGAAGGGGCTCGCTACCAACCCCAGCCTGTCATAAATGCCCTTGCAGGAGCCGTGCTCGGCTTTCTGTTGGGCGTTGGCTTGATCCTGTTGATCGTCTGGGTCGAAAGCGGCTTCTTGCGCACTCCCGATTCTGTGGAACGAACGCTGGGACTACCCGTCCTCGGCGTGATCCCTGTAACCGCCGGCAACGCAAAATCCGTCCAGGAGGTCCGCGAAAGCCTCCCGGCGCCCGCAGTGAGCCGAGGGTAGCCCGGCGACGCCTCTAAGTTTGTCGATCAGGCCCTTCGGCTCGTAGATCCATAAAAGGAAGCGTAGATGTCCCTGTCACTTGTCACCTTGACTTCGCCCCGCAGCGCAGCCGCCGAAGCCTACCAGAGTCTGCGGACCAATATAGAGTTTTCCAGCCTCGGCAACTCCCTGCAATCGCTCCTGGTAACAAGCCCCGATTCCGCTACCAGCAAGAGCGACGCTCTCGCAAACCTGGCAGTTGTGATGGCCGACACAGGAGACCGAGTAATCGTCGTCGACGGCGACCTGCGCCGTCCCCGCCAACATGAAATCTTCAGTGTCAGCGGCGCCGTCGGCCTGACCGACTGGCTCCAAACCGGCGGCGACCCGGTCCTGGCAGAGACCGGAGTTGCCAACCTGCGCGTCCTGGCGGCGGGGCCTCTGCCGCCCAACCCTGTCGCGCTCCTCAGCTACAAACGGCTCGCGGAGCTTCTCCAGTCCTTGGCGTCGGATTCCGATTACGTCCTCGTCGACGCGCCGCCCGTTCTCGCCGTGACCGACGCCGCTCTCTGGGCCAGCCAGGTTGATGGCACGCTTCTTGCCGTAACCGCAGGCCGCACCAAACGGGAGCAGGCCGAACTGGCCAAAGGCGTCCTCGACAAGGTCCAGTCGAACATCGTCGGCGCTGTGCTCCTGGATGCTGAAGATTCAGTCGTCGTCACCGGCTATGGACAATAGACTGCCTATACCTATGGAAAAAGGACTGCACTCGTCACGATCAACTTCCTGCCGCCGGCGGTATCGCCAGGAGCATAGCGTATGAAGGGCATTCTCCTGGCCGGCGGACACGGCACCCGGCTCTACCCTCTGACCACGAGCCTGAGCAAGCAGATCCTGCCCGTCTACGACAAGCCGATGGTCTACTATCCCCTGTCCATGCTGATGCTCGCCGGCATCCGCGACATCCTCGTGGTTAGCACGCCATCTGCCCTCCCTCTCTACCGGGAGCTTCTCCAAAACGGCGCGCAATGGGGCATTCGATTCTCCTATATCGAGCAGAGCAAGCCCCGCGGCATCGCCGATGCCTTCATCATTGGCCGGGAATTCGTCGGAGATTCCCCCGTTTGTCTCGTCCTCGGCGACAACATCTTTTACGGTCACGGTCTGCCCAACATCCTGCAAAAGGCGGCCAAACTACGCAGTGGCGCGCTAATCTTCGCCTACCCGGTCGCGGATCCCACCCGCTACGGAGTCGTAGAGTTCGACGAAAGGGGCAAGGCGCTGACCATCGAGGAGAAACCGGCCAATCCTCGCTCCAACTTCGCCGTGCCCGGCGTCTACTTCTACGACCGTCGCGTCCTCGACCTCGCCCAGACGCTCACTCCATCTGCCCGAGGCGAGTTGGAGATCACCGACATCAACAACGACTACCTCGAACGCGGCGAGCTCCAGGTCGAACCGCTCGGGCGGGGCTTCGCCTGGCTTGATGCTGGAACGCACGAATCTCTCCTCCAGGCCGCCAATTTCGTTCACGCCCTTCAGGAACGACAGGGCATGATGATCTCCTGCCCGGAGGAAATCGCTTACCGAAGAGGTTTTATCGACCGCAGCCAGTTTCGCGCTTTGGCCGAAGCCCTGCAGACCAACCGCTACGGCCTCTATCTCCTGCAACTTCTGCGCGATGAGTTTTCGGAGCCATCGGACCTATGACCCATGGGCCGACTCCTCTGCTAAGCCGCAACGGCTCCCGGCCCGGTAACGTGATCGCGGCCCGGAGTGTGCCGGCCCTCGCCGCCTGCATGCGCCAAATAGACCGGTGCGCGCTCCCAGCCTCCTATACGAGTGTCTTCAGAAAGCGCGCCCTTCCTCCTGCCTATTTCGTCCAGAACCATGTCCCCGACAAGGAAGCGCAGACGGCTGTCACCACCATCGCCCAAGTGGCTGACAGACTGCGCCGTATGGCGAAAGCCTACGGTGAATGGAACGAATTCGACATTCCCGCTTTCTTCGATCTGTGGCCGGAGCATGCCCCCCGCCTCGTGGAAGTGGAGGAGCGCGTAAGCACCGTGAATGTCACCTTCTTCGCCGACCTGCTTCTGCCATCCTTCCACCGCGCCGAACAGTATTGGGCGCACGAATTCTTCCCCGCCTACCAGACTGCGCAGCCACCAGCAATGCGGGGCGAGGAGTGTTCCAGCTTCACCGTACACTTCTTCGATTACGAGCAACCCAAAATGCGCGCCTATTGGGACAAACTGCTGGCCGTTATCGGGTCGGCCAGACTCGCTCTCTGGAATGATATCGGCTTCCTGGCTGCCACGGCCGGCGGGGAAGAGAAAGCCCATTGGCAGTGGGCTTGGCGCACGCAGGCCCCGCGCGGCCTTGACCGGTGCCTCCTGCCCCCACTGCGCCAACTCCCTACCTTAACCCTTGGCGTGGAGTTCCCCCTGCCCGCAAACCGCCAACCCGGAAGAGTCAGGCGTTTGCGGCGCACTTGGGAAAGCAACCGCCGCCCGCGAAGTTAGCGGCATCACCTTGCACTGAAAGGCGCCTATGCAGAACATCCTGGTGACCGGCGGCGCAGGTTTCATCGGCTGCAACTTCGTCCGTCACATCCTTCAACACGACTCCGCCGCCAATGTCATCGTCTACGATAAACTCACCTACGCCGGCCGCCTCGAAAACCTTGCCGGCGTTAGCGAACGCTTTGGTCCACGGTACAACTTCGTACGCGGCGACATATGTGACACAGCCAGTGTCGAGCGCACAATTGCCGAATTCAACATCGATACCATCGTGAACTTTGCCGCCGAAACCCACGTTGACCGCTCGATTCTTGATCCCGATGCCTTTGTCCAGACCGATGTGTTGGGTACCTACGTTCTCTTGGAAGCGGCCCGCAACATGGGAAATCTCCGATTCCACCAGATCAGCACAGATGAAGTGTACGGCCATATCGAAGGCCGCCGCCGTTCCGTTGAAAACGATGCCCTGCTTCCACGCAGCCCATATTCCGCCAGCAAGGCGAGCGCCGACCTCTTCGTCAACGCCTACCACACGACCTACGACCTGCCGGTGACAATCAGCCGCGGCGCCAACAACATTGGACCTTTCCAATACCCCGAAAAGGTCGTCCCGCTCTTCATTACAAACGCGCTCTCTGCCATGTCTCTGCCCGTTTTCGGTGATGGACAGCAGATGCGAGACTATCAGTACGTCGCCGACCACTGCGCCGCCATCCACCTCATCTTGAAGCAGGGCAGCATCGGCGAATCCTATAACATCGGGACCGGCAGCGAGATGACAAATCTGGAAATGGTTGAGATCCTCCTCGAAGAGCTGGACAAACCCCGTAGTCTGATTCTGCATGTGGAAGATCGACAGGGACACGACCGCCGCTACAGCCTCGATGTCAGCAAGATGCTCGCGCTGGGATGGGAACCGGATTTCACGCCTGAAGAGGCGATTCGGGCCACAGCCCGCTGGTACCGCGACAACCGGTCGTGGTGGCAGCCAATTCGGGATGGTGAGTTCAAGGACTACTACCAGACCGTTTACGGGGCGCGCAAGACCTACAATGAGACGAGATGAACCTCCCACCGATGCGCCCGGGCCGTAAGCAGGATCTGCCAGCTCTGAGCGACCTGTTTACCGTCAGCCCCCGCAGCTACTTTTACGATGAGCTGGGCGACGCCTCCGAACCTGACCTGCTCGAAGGCGTAAGTGCCGTCGTGGCTGACCAGCGCGCCAATAGGCTCAGGGGCTACCTCTCTTTTCGACCTAACCAGCGCTCTTCGGCCCTCCCGCCTTCCGCACCAACCAAGGTCTCGCTGCGCGCCGCCGCATTTTCGTCGGCCGGTGCCGTCGCTCGTTTACAGTTCAGAGCCCTCTTTTGCTACGCGCAACAGCTGTTGCCTCCGTGTCCCCAGGGCTATCTCTTTTTCGCTCTCACCGAGCAAAGCTGGCTCCAGGCCAGCCTGAAAGAAACAGGATTCGATATTTCAGATGCAGTCCGGTTCTACGAACGCAAGGTTGGCGACGTCCAACCAGTGCCGCATCCGGCGAACCTGCGCCCAACGCAGAAGACTGACTTCGCAAGCCTGGCCGCTGTCGACGCCGCTGCCTTCGAGCCCCTTTGGCACATGGGAGAGTCCGATCTGCTCGCCCTGAATCGCGACTGTCGGTTCGAAGTCGCCGAGACCGACCGGACACCGATCGGGTACGCAGCCCTTCGGCTGCACCAGGACGGCTCCGCCCACGGCTTCTCAGGAGCCCAGGTCGTGAGGCTAGCCGTCCATCCCAATGCCCAGAAGCAGGGCGTCGGACGCCAGCTGCTGGTCTCCTGCCTCGCCTATGCCAGAAGCCTCGGCATCCGTCGCATCTATCTCAACACCCAGGAAAGCAATGGCCGTTCAAGGAAACTCTACGAGTCCATCCAGTTTCAAATACGCGGGCGTCCAGTGCCCGTGCTCGTCAAAAGAGAGTCAGAACGCCGGACTCTGTCCGCCAGTTTTGGAACCTCGCATGAAAGGCTGTCACCGTGATTTTGGCTTGTCACAGATCCTGCGTGAATCTCTTGCCCGCGACACCGTCTGCTCACACATCCCCTTCGCCTTGCTGTCCGGAATCCTTCCCCCGCCTGACCAGTGCGACCCACCTTCCCTACGTTCAGCCCGGCTTCGCAGCAGTCGGCAAGCGAACTCCCCGCATTCAATGAGAGGCTCGAGAATTTGACTGCGCCGGGGCGAAGGTTTTACCGTCACATCATCGTCGTCGTGGGGCTCTATGCTCTCTTGCTCGCCATCGGCTGGGTAGGGTACGTCCTGATCGAAGGCTGGTCCTGGACCGACAGCGTCTACATGACTGTCATAACCATCAGCACCGTAGGATTTGGCGAAATCCGGCCGCTCTCACCAGCGGGGCGCGTCTTTACCGGGGCTATGATTATCATGGGGGTCAGCACAACTGCCTACGCGTTCAGCACATTGGCAGACGTGATTGTTGCCGGAGAATTTCGCAGCCTCATCGGGAGAAGGCGCATGCAGAGTCGGATCGACAAACTTAGAGGACATTTTATCGTCTGTGGATACGGCCGCGTTGGCGAGGCTGTGGTTCACGACCTCCTGGCCCACAACGAAGAACTGGTCTTGATAGAATTGCTGGCATCGCTCCGCCCCCAATTCGAAAACACAAAGGTGATCATGGTGGAAGGCAACGCCACCGACGACAATGCCTTGATCCAGGCCGGAATCGAACATGCCACAGGCATCTGTTGCTGCCTCCCCAACGACTCCGACAATGTCTACGTGGCGCTGACCGCGCGCGCCCTTAACCCGAACTTGACCGTCATTTCTCGCGCAAACAGCCCCGAGAGCGAACGCAAGCTCCTGATTGCCGGTGTCGACCATGTCATCAACCCCTACGTAACCAGCGGCCGCCGCATGGTGCGCCAACTGGTCCATCCCAATATCCTCGAGTTCATGGATGTCGTGATGCATCGCGGTGAAATTGACATTCTCATCGAAGAAATCGAAATCAGCGAACGCTCCCACTTGCGCGATCGCACCATTTCCGATACAGAAGTTCGCAAGAGATTGGGCGCCAACATCCTGGCCGTGCGCCGGCCGGACGGCGAAACCTTCGTAAACCCCGACGTTGACTTTCCCTTACGGGCCGGCGACACCCTCATTACCCTCGGAACACCGGAGCAACTGGTTCTTTTGGCGACCGAAGCCGAAGACCAGAAGAGTTGAGGCAACTGAAGACCATCGAACAGGCCATTTGTTCAGGAGAAAACACACCGCCTGTCACAGTGCATCAGACCGCCGGCATCGTCCAGCCGCCCAGCTTCACGACCGGCTTCGGCCAAGGGCCCACCCCGCGGCCAGGACACGGAAAAGTCAGGGAGGGAACGCACGTTGGCCGAGAGAAGCCACTCCTACCGAACCAGGGCTGTGATTCTGAGGCGCAGAAACTACAGTGACGCCGACAGGATTCTGACCGTCTTCACCCCGCGCCTGGGCAAACGCATGCTCATCGCCAAAGGAATCCGCAAAACAACCAGCCGGAAGGCCGGCCACTTGGAACTCTTCAGCCACGCCAATCTCCTCCTGGCGCAAGCCCGTACCTGGGACATCATCACCGAAAGCGTGACAGTCGAGAGCTTTCTTCAGCTGCGCGCCGACCTCGACTGCATCAGCCAGGCGGCCTACATCTGCGAGCTCATCGACGCCTTCACCGCGGAGGACGATGAGAACGAAACTGTGTGGGATCTGCTTCTGCTTAGCCTGAGGGAACTGAACGAGAGCGCGACGAATGCCGCGAAGAGGGATCTTCTCCTACGCTGGTTCGAGCTCCAGCTCCTGACACAGGTTGGCTTTCAACCGGAACTCTTCTCCTGCCTCGGCTGCGCTGAAGAGCTGCGCCCCGGAGAGAACTTCCTCCACCTGCACGCTGGCGGGGTGTTCTGCCCAAATTGCGGCCGGGCAGCGCAAGGCGCGCAGCCAATCGCGTCAAACGTGCTCAAAGTGCTCCGCCATCTCTCCCGTACGCCCTGGGGCTCCCTGCGAGAGCTCCAAATCGGGACACCCACTGCCCTTGCGGCCGAAAGCGTCCTGCACCGATACATGGTCACCGTCCTGGAACGCCGCCTGAAGTCGACCGACTTCATTCATCGCCTTCGGCAGGCCCCCGCAAACCGCTCGCCGGCACCGAACGCGGCCCAGCGGCCTCCCGGCGCCATCAGTGAACCGCCTTTTGACACCTGATTGCAACTACCTGAGGTAGCCCCATGAAGCTGATTCACGCGGCACGATTCACCGGGAGCACCGCCTTCGCCGCTGGAATCTACTCCTTTCTCCTGCTTAGACCCCTCTTCGGCCAGTTTGGCCAGGCTTCAGGCCGGCAGAGTGCGGCCGAGGAGTCTCCCATCTACTGGGAGTTGGGCGGGTGGCTCCTGCTCTTGGCAATCTTTGCCTGGATGGTCTTCCTGGTGACTATGATGCACACCTACTCCCCAGTCCACCGCATCAGCACAAATCTTCAAAAGGGCCTGCTCCCCATTTCGGCAACCCTTCTGATCATCTCTGTTCTCGTAGGCATGGTGCGCTTCCGGCTCTCGCTGCCGGCGTTGACCGGCAGTACCGCCGCGGATGTTGTCTTCTGGCCTGAGCTTCTCAATCAATTCGTCCTGACGACGCTCGGAGCAGGCCTCTTCATGGGCGGGAGCCTCACGGCCTGGATATGCATCGACCTCGTCGTATTGAACAAGCTCCCCACAAAGTGGATGGCGCCCGGCGCGTTTGCCGGCATCCTTTCGCTGCTCTCGCCCCTGTTACTGCCAGCCATGCTGCACCTTGTCGCCGCACTCGTCGCCTACCTCGCCTGGTGCCTCGTATTCGGCCTCAAACGCGCCCTGCCGCCTGCCTATCCAGACTTCGAGTGACCAGCGTAGACCCGGCCGCCTCACGCGCCAACCTCGCCCCTGTCAGATCTCAAAGTCAGAATCCGGAGCCCGTTCAGCACCACGATCAATGTGCTTCCTTCGTGGCCGAGCACGCCAAATGGCAAAGGCAGCCTGAAGGCCGGTACCACGATCGGAACAATGATGGTCAGCGCGACCAGAATCAGGATCACCGCGACTGAGAAATAGAGATTCTGCCGCACGATGTCGGTTGCGCGCCGGCTAAGGCCAATCATGAAGGGAAGTTTGCTCAGATCATCCGACATCAACACAACGTCGGCCGTCTCCATCGCGACATCGGTTCCAGCCCCGCCCATCGCAATGCCCAAATCAGACGTAGCCATCGCCGGCGCGTCATTGACGCCGTCTCCCACCATCCCAACCGACCCGTCCTCAACCAGACTGCCCACAATTTCAACCTTCTCCTCCGGCAACAGCTCCGCGTAGACCTCCTGCACGCCAATCCGGTCGGCGACCGCCGCGGCCACGTCTCGGTTGTCTCCTGTCAACATCGCCATCCGCCCAATGCCCAGCCGCTTCAAGTCGCGTATCGTGTCCGCGGCCCGAACGCGTAAAGTATCCGCCACAGCAAGAAATCCGATCGCTTCCCAGTCATTGGTCGACGCATCAATCTGGAACCTGTCACCTGAACCTTCATCTGTGCCGTTCTCAAATACCGCGGATCGGTCCTCCGCAGAGACCATCCGGCGCACCACCAGAACCGCCGTCTGACCCTTCTCCTGCAGCTGCCGGCCAACTGTCCGAATGACCGGAGGCAGGTCCATCGCCTCGCCCATAAACAGTTTGTCGTTGCCAATGTAAACAATTTCCCTGCTCGCGCCGCGCGAGTAGACCGCCTGAATCCCGTGCCCGGCCACCCCGCGAAACTCCTGCGGCGATTCGTACGCCAGATTCATTCTCTGCGCCCGTGCCACGATGGCCTTTGCAATGTGATGCTCGCTAAGGCTCTCCGCCCCCGCCGCTACCGCCAGCAGCTCCTCCCACGTGAACCCGTTCAACGGAACAATGTCCGTCACCTCTAAACTTCCCCTCGTCAACGTCCCCGTCTTGTCAAAGGCAATGGTGTCAAGGTTGGCCGCCTTCTCGAGATATGCTCCCCCCTTGAACAGGATTCCCTCACGCGCGCCCGCGGCAATCGCGCTCAGAACGGAAGCCGGTGTGCTGATGATCAGCGCGCATGGGCTTGCCACCACAAGGAGTGTCATCGCCCTGTATATCGTCGCATTCACCGGCTCGTCGGAAAACAGGAGCGGCACAACCGCAGCCAGAACCGTCGCCCCGACGACTGCCAGCGTATAGGGCTGACTGAACCTGTCGATAATTCGCTGTGTTGGCGCCGCGTTCTTCTGCGCCTCCTGCACGAGCCCGATAATCGTGCTGATCGTGCTCTCCGATGCCAGCTTCGTTACCCGCAGCTCCAGCGCGCCGCTCCCGTTGATCGTGCCCGAAAAGACAGTGTCCCCAACGCCCTTGTACACAGGTACGCTCTCTCCGGTGATAGGGCTCTGGTCTACCGTCGAACTGCCCCCCACGACAATCCCGTCTACTGGCATTCGCTCGCCAGGCCGGACGACCGCGACATCGCCAACCGCTAGCTCCTCAATCCCAATCTCGACAACCTCCCCCTCTCGCCGGACTCTCGCAGTCTCAGGTCGCAGCTCCGCCAGCCCGGCAATCGCCTGCCGGGTTCGGTCCGACGCAAACGACTCCAGGGCGCCGCTCAAAGTAAACAGAAAAAGAAGCAAGGCTCCTTCCTCCCATTCACCAATAAGCGCCGCGCCCAGTGCCGCCGCAACCATCAACAGATCAATATTGAAAATCCCGCAACACGCATTGGCCAGCGCTACTCTTGCACCGGAATAACCCCCTGCAACATACGCCGCTATGGCAACGACGGCCACCGCCCAAGCCGGAAGCAGGCCGCTGACAGACCCGCCCAGCCAACCTATCAAGAGGAACACAAGCGTAACCAGCGCAAGAATCAGTTCAGGGTTCGTTCGCCATAGCTCCGCCGAAAGTAGAGTCTTTGGCCGAACATCCAGCAGGGACCGGCTGGTCCCATCCATCAGAGCCGCTTGGTCAACTGCATTGGCGGTCATTCCATCCACCTTTCTACTCACGTCTCACCGTCTGCCGAGCCACTTCCGTCTCGCGAACTAGGCCTGGCTCCTTGTGCCTGCCCGGTCTGGGCGCGCAGCCTTCTCCCAATCTCCCTGCGTTTCGCCTCCTGACACCCAGAGCAGAATCCCGTAACCTGCACCTGAAGTGTCGTCGCCCTGAATCCATTGTTCTGAAAAATGTTATCCATCAGCAGGTCCGGCGCAAGGCAGTCCTGCAAGTCCAAAACCTCGTTACAGCGCAGGCAGACCAGATTGATGTGCGGCGACGGGTCCGGCTCGTATCGCGTATGCTCAGTGCCCGCGCTGATCTCAACGATCGCGCCCAGGTCTCGCAGCGTGTTGAGTGTGTTGTAAACCGTTGCCTGGCTAATCTCCGGGTGCTCCTTCCTTACAGCCTCGAAAACTTGCGATGTCGTCGGATGGATCTTCGTCTCGCCAAGAAACTCACACACCGCCACTCTCTGGCTCGTCACCCGCATCCCGGCGCTGCGCAACGCCTCGATAAGTCGTGCCGCCATAGTTTGCGCCCTCACCCTTATTTAGAACCAATCCAAAAAAGCCTGGCACCAATATACACGCCTATGCGTCCCGCGTCAACCCCAATTTAGAATTATTCCAAATAGGATGGAGATCCCGCAGGGCTGCCAAATGAAGACAGCCCTCTAAAACGAAACGCTAATGTTCCTCTATGATAGAGTTGACGCAAAAGTGGTTTACTATATCTATATGAAACGGCAGCCTGAGTATTCCAATGTCCGCTCTCGCCTCCCCAGGGAGTTCCCTCCCCGGCCGCGCCAGGGCAATCGCATCTAAATCTGTAGGCCGATTCAGTTGAAATTGTGGCCAGAAGAAAGCGAGAATAAGTGGAAATCACCCTGCGCTTACTGAATATCGACGGGAAGACGCCGCGGATCAGGCCCTCAGTCGGCGAG
>JAJDZJ010000138.1 GCA_022824685.1 Caldilineaceae bacterium | reverse complement strand
TCTCGCCGACTGAGGGCCTGATCCGCGGCGTCTTCCCGTCGATATTCAGTAAGCGCAGGGTGATTTCCACTTATTCTCGCTTTCTTCTGGCCACAATTTCAACTGAATCGGCCTACAGATTTAGATGCGATTGCCCTGCAGGATTTTGTACTTTCCTTGAAAGTGCATTATACTTTTGTACACATTCGGGGAGTAGCGCAGCTCGGTAGCGCGCTTCGTTCGGGACGAAGAGGTCGGAGGTTCAAATCCTCTCTCCCCGACCAGCACGCAGCATAGCAGAGCCGTCATGAAGCGGTCTGACCATGGTGGTCCGACTACTCTGCCAATCAATGTACGTCTTGCACCTTGCCGTCGAAACAGGATCTGTGTGCGACGGCATTTTTTGTCCCGCGGCAGTTCCCGAAGGCGAAAGCGGCAACGAAGCCGTTTTGAAGGGTAGCGTGGCGCCCGTGAACAGTAATGGATAGCCGGGTCAACTCCTGTTCATCATTGACCGAGCGCGACATTGCGCTGTTGTACCGGATCGAAGCCGGTCTGGCTATTATGGCTGACGTCAGCCGCTCCGACGTTATGCTCTGCTGTCTGATGGATCCCCCGGAAAGCGCTTCACCAGGTATAGAGATAATCGGCGCGCCTGCAAGGCAACGCGGCGCGATTGGGCAGATCCTTGTTGCCCGGCACGCGGCGCCCCAATCGCTCTCCTCGATTTATCGGGATGATATGACTGGGCGTACATACCCGCTGGCTGCCCAGCCAACTGTCCATCGAGCATTGATGGAGGACCGCAGAGACAGAAGGGCAGAGAAGAAAATTCCCCCTGAACGCACCAGCAGCGGCGCCCCGGTGATCCAACAGGTGTATACAGTACACAATGCAGTCAATCAGGCGATTGCGGCTCTGCTGATTGAAACAAGCATGATTGAGTACGAACGGCACCGGAGCCGCGGGCGGCCATTCCGTCAGGCGGTGCGCTGGTTGCAAAGGATGGCGGTACGGGGTGAGATTGAAGCCGACGGCATCGCGGGCGGCTTTGGCAGTCTGGACGGTATCTACCTGGTAGATGAAGATCTGTGCATCAGGTACATGAACGGTATCGCCGTGAACCTGTTTCGCTCGATTGGTCTTGTGGCGGACATGCAGGCGACGCAGGTTTCAAATCTGGAGGCCGAGGACGAGGAGGTGGTCGGCCAGGCGGTGCAGGCAAACTGCTGCGTACAGACTCGTCATGAGAACGAGGACGGGCGGGTTTGGGTCCGGACGGCGATACCGCTGCGGGCGCCGCGGGGCCCATTGTATAAGATGCGCCGCCGAATTCGCGGCCGGTTGCCGCGGACAACTTCGACGGCGGCGAAGGGTCTGCCGCAGGTCGATGGCGTTCTGGTGCTGATGCATAATGCCACTGAGACTGTACGCCGCGAGCGCGAGCTGAAGGTCAAATCGGCGATGATCCAGGAAGTGCATCACCGGGTCAAGAACAATCTGCAGACAGTCGCCGCGATTTTGCGGCTTCAGAGCCGGCGGTGCCAGGGTCCAGAAGCTAAACAGCAGTTGACCGAAGCTGTCAACCGCATTCTGAGCATCTCGGTGATTCACGAATTTCTAAGTCAGGATGAACATCGTCCAATCAACATTCGCGACATATGCCAGCGCATTCTGGGACAGGCCCAGGAGGTAACGGTCAACCCGGGGCAACGAGTCGAAATCGCAATGGAGGGACCGAACATCCGCCTTCCCGCCAACCAGGCCACTGCTTCCGCGCTCGTGGTCAACGAACTGCTGATGAATGCGGTGGAACATGGACTGCGGGACCGGAACAACGGTGAAATTCGAGTCGCCCTGGAAGATTTGGGGGATGAGGTGCGCATTACCCTGCTGGACAACGGGTTGGGGATGCCGTCCGACTTCGATCCGGACGATGGCGGCAGTCTTGGATTACAGATCGTCCATACGCTTGTAACAGATGACTTGAAAGGCGAACTGCTCTTTGAGCAGGTGACATGTGATGTGAATGGAGCCGCTCAGGCGGCGCACAGTGGAACGCGGGCGATTATCACCTTCCCAAAACGGTCAATCAACGTAGAATCATTCGGTGTGTAGCACATTCGGCCGGTGGCAACAATCAGAGGAACCGGCAGTTACCGGCAAGCTCTCCTTTGCGGGAGCCGAAAGCACAGGATTCGGCGCCAGAGGGGAAGGTTCAGCAACTGGGAAAGGGAAGAGACAGTGGAGCGGACGCGCGTAATCATTGCCGACGATGAGTCCCTGATTCGGTTGGACCTGCGGGAGATGCTTACCAATCTGGGCTATCTGGTGGTGGGCGAAGTAGGTGACGGTCAGAGCGCCATCAACCTGGCCTGGGAGCTTCGCCCGGACATCGTGATCATGGACATCAAGATGCCCGATATGGACGGGATCGAGGCGGCAGGGATGCTGACCCAGGAGCGATTGGCTCCGGTTCTGCTTTTGAGCGCGTATAGCCAGCAGGAACTGGTGCATCGCGCCAAAGAGGCCGGCGTGGCCAGCTACCTGGTCAAACCGTTCCGCGAAAGCGATCTTGGGCCCGCGATCGAGGTGGCGTTGGCGCGCTTTGGCGAATTTCGATCTTTGGAAAAGGAGATCGATGATCTGAAGGAGACGCTTGAGACGCGCAAGGCGGTTGAGCGCGCCAAAGGCATCCTGATGCAGCTGCAAAACATGAATGAAGCCGAAGCGTTTCGACGTATCCAGAAGATGAGTATGAACAACCGCAAGCCAATGAAGGCTGTGGCCGAGGCGATCATTCTGGCCCATCAGGCTGGTGAATAGCCAGACAAGCGGGACCGGTTCAGATCACCGGCACAATCATTCACGAATGACTGCCTCACTATGAAACTTCCGGATGGCGCGTCGCCAGAAGGGCGACTCTCAATCATCATGCCGGTCTACAATGAGATCGGCACGCTGGAAGAGATAATCCGTCGCGTGCGAGCAGTGGACCTGACGATCACAGCGGAAGGCGCGGCGGGGCCGAATGATCCCCCCTGCCAACTTGAGAAGGAGATCATCATCGTAGATGACGGCTCTACTGACGGCACACGGGAAATCCTGGCCCGTTTGCAGGCGGAGGAACCGGAAGATCTCCGAATCATCTATCATGAACGCAACGGCGGCAAGGGCGCCGCGCTGCGCACCGGTTTTGAAGCCGCGACGGGCGCGATCTTCGTGGTGCAGGACGCCGACCTGGAATATAATCCCGGTGACTATGTCAATCTTCTCGCCCCCATCCTGGCCGGGCGCACCGATGTCGTCTACGGCAGCCGCTTTCTCGGTGGGCCGCGTGCCGCCATGAGTCTCATGCACACCATCGGCAATAAAGGCGTCACCTGGTTTACCAATCTGCTTTACGGCACAGTCCTGACCGATATGGAGACCTGTTACAAGTGCTTTCGGCGGGACGTGATCCAGGGAATGACTCTCCACAGCCAGAGATTCGAGATCGAAGCCGAACTGACGGCCAAAATCCTGAAGCGCAACTATCCGATTTTTGAGACGCCCATCAGCTACAACGGGCGCCAGTTCCATGAAGGCAAGAAGCTTACCTGGCGGGACGGATTT
The DNA here is from genome assembly GCA_022824685.1 of Caldilineaceae bacterium. Taxonomy (GTDB): domain Bacteria; phylum Chloroflexota; class Anaerolineae; order Caldilineales; family Caldilineaceae; genus Bin5. The sequence goes on along the minus strand of JAJDZJ010000138.1, from coordinate 3,141 downwards.
ACGGCCATTGCCACCCTCATCAAGTATCGTTTCAGCGACTGAACACCGGTGGATCTTTGTTCGCGGTGTTTCTGACAGCTAACCGCAGCAGGACGATGGGCCGAACCCTACCGACCCTTTTGGCCGCAGCAGCGCTGGCCCTCTTCGTCCTGCTGCTTTTTTTCCGCCTCCTGTTCACGGACCGAGTCCTGGCCAGCGGAGACATACTCCACTACTTTTATCCCTATCGCGACTACGCAGCCGCCGCCCTGCGCGCCGGGCGCGTCCCTCTCTGGAATCCCTACATTTTCATGGGCGCGCCCTTTCTGGCCAATCCGCAGGCCGCGGCGCTATACCCTCTGCACTGGCCCCTCAGCTGGCTGCCCGTCACGCGGCAGCTCTACTGGAGCGGAGCCCTCCACGCCTGGATCCTGGCCTTGGGCGGTTTCGCGCTGATGCGGCGCTGGGGAATGGGGTGGTTGGCGGCAGTCGGCGCCGGCCTGGCGCTGGCGGGGAGCGGATTCTACGGGGGGCTGCTGGGGCACATCAATCAGATGAATGGGGCAGCCTGGCTGCCCTGGCTGTTGTGGGCGTTGGAAGGGCGGTGGTCTGCCGGAAAGGCGGCGCAAGAGAGAGCGGAAGGGCGGACGGCTCTACGTTCGTTCATGCCGTCCACCTGCGATTGGGGGTACGGGTTACACCTGCTGCTGTTTTCCCTGTTCGCGGCGTTGACGCTGCTGGCCGGGCACACACAGACGACCTATATCAATCTGTTCGGTGTGGGGGCGTGGCTGCTTACGACCAGTCTGGGGGCGCGTTCATACGGTTACCGCCACCTCGCCGCCTCATACCTCATCTATGTTGGGGGTGTCCTGCTGGGGGCCTTGCTCGCCGCCGCGCAGTTGTTGCCCACCCTGGAGTTGAGCCAGCTGGGGCTGCGGAGCGGGGGGCTCAGTTATGTGGATGTGACCAGTTTCAGCCTGCGGCCGCTCCTGCTCCACTGGACGTTACTGCCCTCATATGGCCTGCGCGATCTGGGCGTTGTCTTTTCTACGCTCGGATACACTGAGTTTGTCGCGTACGTGGGCGCGACAGGGCTGCTGCTGGCCCTGGTCGCAGTGGCCGTCGGCGCCGGGCCGAGGAAAGGCGGCCTGCGCCTGAGGGCGGAGAGCTGGCCGCCAGCAGCGCTGTGCGGAATCTTTTTTGCGGGGCTGGGGTTGTTCCTGGCGTTGGGACGCTGGAATCCATTTTCGCTTCTGTTCTATTCTCTGATCCCCGGCTTCGACCTGTTCCGCACGCCGGCCCGCTGGATGATGCTGTATACGCTGGGCATGGCTGTGCTGGCAGGCGTCGGCACGGAGCGGATCTTTGGCCGGTTGGCGGCCGCCCGCGCCGCGAAACCGGGCACGCGCCGATGGGCAAGCGCGGTTGGCGCGGCGCTTGTCATGGCGCTGGCGCTGGATCTGCTGCTGGCCGCGCGCGCCTTGCCGCACACACAGCCGACCGCGCCCCAGGCTGTGTACGACGTGCGGACCGCGTCGGCCCATCTTCTGACAGAGCCGCAGCGGACGCTCCACCCGGCCGCTGCGGGGCGGCTGCTGAGCCTCAGCGATATCACCTTCGACCCGGGCGATATGCCCGACTGGCGGCGCATCCTGCGCGGGGGCGCTCGTCCGCAGCTGAGCGAGGCCGCCTTCACCGAGTTTATCATCGCGCTCAAATCCCAGGAGATCCTGGCGCCGAACCTCTCGCTGCTGCGGCGCATTCCCACGGTGGACGGATTCGACGGCGGGGTGCTTCCTCTGCAGCGGTACAACGCGTTTCTGTCGCTGCTGATTCCGCCGGAGGAGCTGGTGCCGGACGGCCGCGTGCGCGAGCAGCTGCAGACAGTTCCGCCCGCCAATGTCCTCGAACTGATGGACGTCCGCTTTGTGATCACCGACAAAGTGCGCGATGTCTGGTTCAACGGTGTCTACTACGACCGCCAGTTCGGGGCGTTGCTGGCCGCAGATGGACAGGGCAACGCGGCTGGGGGCGGGGCGAGGCTGGCTGTTGACGTGTGGCAGGATTTCGAGGCGACTGCAGTGGCAATCGTTGGGTTCGCGATATCCGGCGGCGAGGCTTCCCGGGCGGATGCGCCCAATCGTCCCCTGGCCGAAGTGGCGACAGTGGAAAACGGGGACCGTTTCGCCATCGGCCGCTTGCTGACGGGCAGCCGGGCAGGCGCTCTCGTTGTGGAGGGCCCGGATCCGGCTGCATACACGGACGTTGACGCGCCTGCCGTTTACCGCGAAGGGGAAGCGGGGCCAGAGGAGTATCTGGCCATTTTTGCGCTGCCGGAGGCTGCCCGCCTGGACGCGCTGGAGATCACGCTCGCAGAGCGTTCCGATTCCGCCGGGTTGGCGGTGCAGGCGGTGACACTCATTGACGAACGCACCCATACGTTTGTGCCGCTGCTTCCCAGCGACCGCGGCCGCTTTCGGCGTGTGCACAGCGGCGACGTAAAGATTTACGAGCGGCTCGGAGGCGCTGGGCGGGCCCAGCTGGTCTGGTCGGCGCGGCCGGCGTCATCGGTTGACGAGGCGGCAAGTTTGCTGCGCGCCCCCGATGCGACGGGGTCCTTTCAGGATTCGGCGGTGGTGGAGGCCAGCGCCGAGGCGGTGGCGGGATGGGGGCTTGCAAGCCAGGGTGACGCGCCTGGCGGCAGGGGTGCGGCGGAGGTCGTTTCATACGCGCCTGAGCGGGTGGTTGTCCGCACTCGGGCTGAACGGCCCGGTTTGCTTGTTCTCAAGGATGCCTACTATCCCGGCTGGCAGGCCGAGGTCAACGGCGCGCCGGTCGAGATCGTTGCGACCAATGTGCTATTTCGCGGGGTACCGGTGCCGGCCGGGGAGAGCGAGGTAGTATTTTCGTACGAGCCGGCGACGTGGCGGACCGGTCTGCGATTCAGCCTCGCGGGGGGCATTTTGTGGCTGCTGCTGGCCTGGTGGACGTTCGCCTCGGCAAGGACAAAGAGACGTTGAGCCAGGGCAATCGCATCTAAATCTGTAGGCCGATTCAGTTGAAATTGTGGCCAGAAGAAAGCGAGAATAAGTGGAAATCACCCTGCGCTTACTGAATATCGACGGGAAGACGCCGCGGATCAGGCCCTCAGTCGGCGAG
>JAJDZJ010000057.1 GCA_022824685.1 Caldilineaceae bacterium | reverse complement strand
CTCGCCGACTGAGGGCCTGATCCGCGGCGTCTTCCCGTCGATATTCAGTAAGCGCAGGGTGATTTCCACTTATTCTCGCTTTCTTCTGGCCACAATTTCAACTGAATCGGCCTACAGATTTAGATGCGATTGCCCTGGGATAGCCGGAATTGACACCTCCGCATGTAGGTGCTAAACTGTATCTTGTTGTAAATTTTTGCAACAGGAAAGATTATCATGACCTGCAATACCGCAGAGATCAATCGACAGTTGCGCAAGTCTGGCTACCGGGTCACGCCCCAACGCCAGCTCATCCTGGAGGCTGTCTGTCAACTCGGTGAGCATGTCACGCCCGAAACGGTGTACGACCATGTACACCGCATCGCTCCCACACTGAGCCGGGCAACTGTTTACCGGGTTCTGCACTTTCTGACAGAACAGCGCATCCTGGCGATGGTGCTTATGGCCGAGGGCCGGCTTGCCTACGAAATGTCCGGCCCCGAACCGCATCACCATCTCGTCTGTCGCACCTGCGACAGCTTGCTTGAGTTGCCGCACAGCGTCTTGCAGTCGTTTCTCCGGGCGATGGAGACCCAATACGACTTTGAAATCGACGTAAGTCATGTCTCATTCTTTGGGCACTGCGCCGACTGCCGCAGCTCTGACGGCGCCTGACGCCGATTGTGGGGCACACGCCGCCAACCTGGCGAAAGGGTACACGTAAGATGTTTCACTCGCTTCGAAATTTGTCATCGGTTCTGGCAATTCTGTTCCTTCTGGCCGCTTGCACCCCAGTCGCGCCGTCAAGTGTCCAGCCAACCGAGGAGGAGTCGCCCTCCGGGTCGCCGATCCAGGTGGTGACAACGACCAACTTTGTGGCTGATTGGGCTCGGGTTGTAGGTGGAAGCAGGGTAGAGGTCTTCAGCCTGCTTCCAGTGGGCGGCGATCCTCACACGTTTCTGCCAGGCGCGCGCGACGTTGCCAGGGTAGCTGACGCGGATCTTGTGTTGACTGTCGGTCTCGGCCTGGAGGCCGATTGGCTGGAGGATCTGTTACACAATGCCAGCGCAAACGAGTCCAAGATCGTCGCGCTTGGTGACAGCGTCGATCCCATCGAGTTTGCCATGGTCGATATGCATGACGATCACGGGGATGAACACGGCCATGCCGAGGATGAGCATGAGGACGAGCACGAGGATGAGCACGGCCATGACGAGATGATCATGGGGCGTTTGCTCGTTGCGGATGCGGTCGAAGCGCACCTCTCCGTCATCGATCTATCGACCGGTGACGTTGACAGCGGAATCTTCGAGGTCGCCGCGCCCAGCGCGACCGTGCACCCCAGCCCCACTCACCGCTACGCCATTGTCCTCGCCCACGGGCCGGAGGACGGCGACGACCGGATCCATATCTTCGACAGCGGCGTTTTCCTCGTCAAGCACGGCGATCACTACGACCTCGTCACCCGGCCCGTCTCCCGTCATGCGTTGGAGATCGCTGACGAGCAGCCGCTCCATTATGTCAACAGCAACGGCTGGACCTCGATCTTTGCAGACATCAGCGGTCACGTCATCCTGATCAACGAGGCGGACATGGCGAACTCACGCGGCGACTATGAGCCGATCGTGCTTGAGGCCGGACCGCAGCATGGCGCCGCGCTTGTCATCTCGGACGAGCACATCATCGTTACCACGAAGAATCCGGACTACCCCGAGAATTCCGACGACAGCCTGCCTGTCGGCGTGGAAGTTCGCGACTTCAATAATCAGGTCGTCTACGACGCCAGCAATCGCTCATGCCCGGGCATGCACGGTGAGTCCCACAATGAGCAAGGCGTCGCCTTGGGATGCACCGGCGGCGTGCTCTTCTTCCACGCTCACGATGGCGAGTACGAGCACGAGTTCATCGCCAATCCGTCGGAGATGCGCGAAGGTTCTCGGATCGGGTCGGTCTACGGTCACCACCACGCCGAGCATTTCTTCGGCAAGGCCTATTACTTCGACGGTCAGGACTGGGCCGACGATGGCATTTGGCTGATCGACGTGGACCACAGCGAAATGCGCCAGGTGTTCAGCGAGCCGAGCGTTTCCACGAAGTTCTCCAGCGATGGCGAGCTGCTCTACGTGCTCGGCGCTGACGGCGTGCTGCACGCGCTGGACGCGCATGATGGCGAACTGCTCGAAACCATGGAGTTGGTCGGGCCCGGTGATGCCGGTCGTCCCGCGTTCATCGTTGTTGGCGAGTGGCTCTACGTCTCCGACCCCAACAGCGGCCACGTCCTGGCCGTCCACCTTGAAGAGATGGAGATCGAGGAGGAGTGGGAAGTCGGCGGCGCGCCGTCGAGCCTGGCGTTCGTCGGAGTCGCCGACTCGGGCGGCGCGCCCGATGAAGGCCATGACGAGGACGAAGAGGACGAGCACGGCCACGGCCATGACGAGGACGAAGAAGACGAGCATGGCCACGGCCATGAAGGGCACGACCACGGCCCTCTGGATCCTCACTTCTGGTTCGATCCGATCCGGGTGAAGGTCGCAGTTAACGAAGTGGCCGCCCGGCTTTCAGCTGTCGACCCTGAAGGCGCGGAGACCTACCTTCGAAACGCCGCAGAGTATGGGGAGCAGCTCGACGAGCTTCACGCCTGGGTCCAGGAGCAGGTCAGTGCGGTGGAGCCGGAGCGCAGGCTGCTGGTAACATCACACGACAGCTTCTCCTACTTGGCAGCGCTTTATGGGTTCGAGGTAGTTGGGCTGGTGATACCGTCTCTTGCAACGCACGTGGAGCCGTCCGCGGAGCACATTGTGGACGTGGTCGAGGTGGTTCGGGAGCACGATATACCAGCAGTGTTTGGTGAGACGACAGTCAGTGAGAGGCTGGCGCAGACCATAGCAAACGAGACGGGAGCGGAGCTGGTCCGGCTCTATTCTGGTTCCCTCGGGCCGGAGGGCAGCGGCGCTGACACCTATCTTGGCATGGTGCGAACAAACGTAGAACGCATTGTTGAGGCATTGAGATGAACCCCGCCCCATACCCGCACGCCGCGAGAATGTCGCTTCGCGATGTATCTGTAGAGTTCGATGGGCAGATGGCCCTGCGAAACGTCTCATTCGACGTAGATGCGGGGACGCTGATGGGCGTTGTAGGACCAAACGGAGCCGGCAAGAGCACCCTGTTCAATGCGATTGCCGGGCTCCTCCCGGTTCGCCGGGGGAAGGTGACCCTTCACCGTGTGGATCGGAAAGGTGGAGCGTTGGCCTACGTGCCTCAGCGAGAGAGCGTCAACTGGCGCTTCCCTGTGACCGCCATGGACGTTGTAATGATGGGCCGGTGCTGCAGGCTGGGATGGTGCCGGCGACCCGGGAAGAGAGATCGCGAGCTTGTCGACGCGTGCCTGTACCGTGTGGGTCTGTGGGACCATCGCTCCGCTCTCATGACGGAGCTTTCGGGAGGGCAGAGGCAGCGGGTATTCGTAGCCAGGGCGCTCACCCAGGAGGCAAGCGTGCTTCTTCTGGATGAGGCTTTCAGCGGCGTTGACGCGGGCGCCCAGGAAGGACTCGTAGAGGTCCTCCAAACGGTGCGCAATGAAGGGCGCATCGTCCTGCTGGCAACCCACGACTTGACCAACCTGGCCGGTCGCTTCGACCAGGTATTGTGTCTGAACCGCCATGTGTGCGCCTGCGGCCCGCCCGACGAGGTGTTTACGTCCGAGGTCATGGAGCAGTTGTACGGCGCCCACGGTGTGCGCCTCACGATCGACGGGGAGGGTGGCAAGAGGAGGTGATAGAGTTCTTTGTCGCCCCACTCGAGTACGGCTTCATGGTGAGGGCCCTAATCGGCTCGGTGCTTGTGGGTGTGATGTGTCCCCTGGTTGGCGCGTACGTCGTCACCAGGAATCTCGCTTTCATGGGGGACGCACTCGCTCACGCTGTGCTCCCGGGAATGGTGCTTGGGTTCATCGTGGGCATCAACCCGGCCATAGCCGCCGTCCCAACAGGCGTTGCCGTTGCCGTGCTGGTCAGGATTGTGAGCCGGCGTGCGGGCTTCAGCACCGATACTTCGATAGGCATCCTCTTTGCGGCCATGTTTGCGCTGGGACTTGCGATGCTGTCGCTTTCAACGACGATTCGGGTCGATATGGAGGACCTGCTCCTGGGGCAGCTCCTGGCCATTTCTCCGACCGACATCTATGTGTCCCTTGGGATAACCGTAATGGTCATCCTGGGGCTGTTCGCCCTGCACCACTGGCTGCTGTTTGCGAGCTTTGACCCCGTGGGGTCGCAGGTTGTAGGCGCCCGTGCCAACATTGTCGATTATGTGCTGCTGGTAATGCTTGCCCTTGTAATCGTGATAGGAATTCAGGCGGCCGGGGTCATTCTGGTCATGGCGATGCTGGTGACACCTGCTGCCACGGCCTACCTGTTGGTGAGGCGATTTGTCTCGATGATGATGGCGGCCGCGGCGATAGGGACCGCGGCCGCCGTGACCGGCCTTTACATCTCCTACCACTTCAATCTGCCCCCCGGTCCTGCCATGACCCTGGTAGCAAGCGGGATATTCGCGCTGGCAATCTCATTCAAGCGAAGAGTACCCGCCTGAGAATCCTCTTCCCGAAAGCCGCTCGTCCGAAGCCGTCGTAGGAGACCGCCCGGCGCCCCCACCGGAACAGCCTCAGGGGCTATGTCTGGACGAAGGCTATGAGGGCCTTATGCTTAGTTGGGGAAGGCCGGTTTCTTGAAGCGCAGGCAGTCATGTACGCCCATAACGAGTACATGCACTCATAGAAGACAGAAAGTAGAGAGGACAAAGATGTTGAACTTGCCCGTTGATTGGGGAACGTTATGGCTAGGGGGCTTCTGCCCGGTGGAGGCGCTCGGTGGGTTGCCGGTGCGCGGCGCAGATTATGCCGCGCATCCACCGCTGGATGCGCGGCTGACCCTGCCTGCTAACACAGCTTTACACGCCGAGGTGACGCTTGAAGAGGCAGAAGCGACATGGTCCGAACGCCTGGGCGGCGCGTGGGTTGTGCTGGTGCGCGATGCCTACCGCGCTCGCCGCTTACTGCATCAGGCGGCGGGAATTCAGCCAGGCGAATGGGTTGGTGTCCCGGCGAATGCCAGCCATGAGCTGGCAGAGTCGGTCAAGCACCATAAGGCGCTGCTGCGCTTTGTGGACTTTGACGCGCATCTGCAGCTCGCGCCGTCCAGTACGCGCTTCGCCTGGACGCAGGTGGTGCGCGGGTTGTGGCAGCCGCAGAACGCTAAGTGGCTCGACTGCGCGGACACCCTGCCTACGCCCGGCGCGGCAGAACGCCCGGCGGTGACGCTGTACGGCTTACATCTGCCTGATGCTGATGACTGCCCCGGTGCGTTGCTGGCATTCAGTGATGAGGCACTCTATGCAGAGGTGAGAGCATTGCGTCAACCCGCTGACTGCCCGAACGCAGCGCAGGCCTTGGCACAATGTGAACGTCTGCCGGAACTGGCAGCGCGGCAAAGCGCGAATCTGGCGGAGGTGCGGCGCGGGTTGCGTGAAGCCGCCGGGCTGGTGACACACGAGCCGAACAGGCTGGCACTGGCAACCGCGGTCGCGGTGCAGATTCCGCTAGAGAGCGATGTCGCCACGTTTTACGCCTACGTTGTGCAGGAAAATACGCCCGTGCGCTGGCTGCCACAGATTCGGCCTTTGCATTATGCCGCGCTGGGTGCTGACGGCGCGCCCGATCACCGGGGAACGGCGGCGAACCTCGCCCGCTGGATGTGCGTCCCGGTGGGGCCAGATTACACCTTTGAGGAGATCAAACATGGCGTGCTGGGCATCGTCAAAGCGGCGGAATATCTCGGTGTGCGCTGGCGCATCAATCCCGCCTATGCTGCCGAGTACGCCTCTTTGATGGATCGAACCTATGGCGCAGGGCATGATGCCTACCGCCCCTTGTTCGCGCTGGATGAAGCCATCGCAGCGGGAGATTAGCCATGCAGCCGCTCGCTATCACCGGGATGCTGCATCAGGCCAAGACCGCGCTGACGCGGGCGCTCATTGAAGCGCTGTCCGCCGAGAGCGACAATAACAGTTGAAAAGAGGAGACAGGAACATGATGAATACAGTTGAAACACGAGTGCCAGTGACCGTTCTAACCGGCTTTCTGGGGGCAGGCAAAACCACATTGCTCAACCGCGTCCTGACCGAAAATCACGGTAAGAGAATCGCGGTGATCGAAAATGAGTTCGGCGAGATTGGCATTGATAACGATCTGGTCATCGGCGCGGAGGAAGAGATCTTCGAGATGAACAACGGATGCATCTGTTGCACCGTTCGGGGTGATCTGATTCGCATTCTCAGTCATCTGATGAAGCGCCGCGATAAGTTCGATTACATTATGGTCGAAACCACCGGCATGGCGGATCCCGGTCCCGTCGCCCAGACCTTCTACGTGGATGATGATATGCAGGACAAGCTGTTGCTGGATGCGATTGTCACGGTGGTGGATGCCAAACACATCTGGGAACACATCGACGACAGCGATGAGGCAAAAGAACAGGTTGCCTTTGCTGATGTGATCCTGCTCAATAAGATCGATCTGGTTGCCCCGGAAGACCTCGACAGACTCGAAGCACGCATCAAAAGCATGAACAGCATGGCGAAAATCTGCCGCACCCGCGACGCTGTGGTCGAGATGGACAACATTCTCAATGTGGGCGGCTTCAACCTCGACCGGGCACTGGAAATCGACCCGAAGTTCATGGAGCCAGAGTACCCGTTTGAATGGTCGGGTATCTATGAACTCAGCGCCGGGAGTTACGAATGGGTGATGGGTGAGGGCCCTGACCCGGTAATGGGGGCCGCGCTGCTGCCGCTGTCAAATAATGGATTGGTAGCGAAGGAAGCGACGCTGATGGACGCCGTACTGACCTTCTCTGAAGATGAGCAGGCAGTGCAGGCAGGCGAAACGCTGCGCCTCGGCAATGGGCAGCACAACCAGCTCGTGCTGAACGGAAAAGGCGAGACCGTCTTCAACTTCGTGATTCAGCAGCCGGGCTGTTACATGCTGTTCACCGAGCATCACCCTGATGAATTCGACGCGCACCTGTGCGGCACGGATGCCGTGCTTGTCCCGCTCGAAACCCGCGAGTACAAGCCCGACCATGAACACGACGAAGAAGTGACTTCTGTTGGGATCGCCCTTCCCGGTGATTTTCACCTGGAGAGGCTCAATGGTTGGTTAAGTCAACTGCTGCGCGTGCATGGACAGGACATCTTCCGTATGAAAGGCGTGTTGAGCGTGCGCGGCTGGGATAAGCGCTTCGTATTTCAGGGGGTGCATATGCTCTTTGACGGCCGCCCGGATCGTCCGTGGGCGAATGAACCGCGTCATAACAAGATGGTCTTTATCGGGCGTAACCTGGATCGGGCTGCGCTGGAAGAAGGCTTTCGCGCCTGTCTCGTGTCATGATGCGGCGCATAGGCAGGCGCAAATCGCCGCAGCCATCGCTCAAGGCAATATGGCGCGCCCACATTGACGATCATCCGATCGGGCTGGCATGGTCGCCGGATGGCAAACTGTTGGCAGCGGCGGGTGTGTCTGGACCAATCACGCTGTTTTATGGCGCAGACGGCGTGGTACACCGCAAGCTACCCGGCCATCCCCTCGGCACGATGGCAATTTCGTGGCACAAAGACAGTCGTCTCCTCGCCAGCGTCGGGCAGGATGGCAAGGTACGGCTGTGGGATACCAAGATAGGAACGCAGACCGCTGAAATGGCAGGCGGCGCAAGCTGGGTGGAGCGTGTCGCTTTCAGCCCTGCGGGCGACTTGCTTGTGTCAGCCGCCGGGCGCAAACTGCGAATGTGGAACGCTAACGGGGAATTGAACTGCGAATTTCCTGATGCGAACAGCACCATTACTGACATCAAGTGGCGCAATAATGGCAAACAGTTCGCAATCTCTGCCTACAATGGCGTCGTTCTGTATGCCCCCTCAGAAGCTGAGCCACTCAACCGTTTCGAATGGCAGGGTTCGACACTCACATTGGAATGGAGTCCCGATGGAAGGCACATTGCGACTGGCGACCAGGACTCGACGGTGCATTTCTGGCACGTCGAGTCCGGGCAGGACTTGCAGATGTGGGGCTACGAAACGAAGGTGCTGGAACTGGCATGGAGCTTCAATAGTCGCTACCTGGCGACCGGCGGCGGGACTCAGGCGGTGATCTGGGACTGTTCCGGCAAGGGGCCGGAAAACACTCGACCGATCATGCTGGAAGGGCATCAGCGCCTCATCAAGCATCTGAAGTTTCAGCGGCAGGGTATGCTACTGGCTTCCGGTGGTAACGATGGTCTGCTGGCAATCTGGGAAATCGAGAAGAAGAAGCCCGTTTTGCTGGCGGATGCGGTGTTCAAAACCCCAATTGCCGGCTTGGCCTGGTCACCGGATGATCGCCGTATCGCGGTGTCAGATGAGAATGGTATCCTGTCGATTGCGGCAGCGCAGTGATTATGGGAAACGTGTTGCACATAAGATATTCCCTTCTGTAGGTGAGACATTTTGTCTCAATGATGGCGGCCGCGGTCCCTATCGCCGCGGCCGCCGTGACCGGCCTCTACAACGCCTCCCACTTCAATCTGCCCCCCGTCCTGCCATGACCCTGGTCGCAAGCGGGATATTCGCGCTGGCAGTCTCATTCAGGCGAAGAGCCCCCGCCTGAGAATCCTCTTCCCGGCGGAAAAGAAGCGCCAAACGATGACGCAAGACCATTCAGGGTCATCGGATAGGCACTTGGCCTGCTCCCTGCTTGTCGAATCGGCAGCCGCCTCGTTTGCCTGCAGTCAAAGTTTGCCCTCATCCACCCCGTAGGCTAAAATTGAGAGCCGTTGCCGCGGGTCCCTAGCTCAATTGGTAGAGCAACGGCCTTTTAAGCCGTGGGTTCTGGGTTCGAGTCCCAGGGGGCTCATTGAGGGAAGTCTGGACTGCGTCTTTGCCTGCAACAGGCGCACGAAAAGCAGAGCGCTTGCGCTCTGCTTTCTTGTTTTCTACGGTTTTTTCGGTCGCCGGCTGCGAACGGGCCCTGCCTCGATTCGGGTCTCCGAATCCGTTTCGCTACCGGCTGGGTCTGCCCGCTCTGGCAAGGCCGCTCTGCCACTCTCTGCCCTTCCGGCCCGCGTAGAGCATGTAGTAGGCGTCCCCGGTTTCAAAGACTTGGGGCGTGAGGATACCGTCGCAGTCCCATGCCCCGCGGTCCGCGGCGGGCGTGAAGATCGGGTTGTGCGGGTTCGGCTCAAATTCGCGGAAGTCCCGCGTGCGGACATGCCCGATCTGCCATATTTCGTCGTCCTGTGCGCGGCCGCCGTACAGGATATGGAAGTAGCGCGGTCCTTTGAAGATCTCCGCCTCGCGCACGCCATAGCTGTCCCAGGCCAGACCGCTGCCGCTGAATATGGGGTTGGCCGCGTCCTTGGTGACGGCCGCGGGGTCGGTGGTCGGCGCGGTCGCGTGGCAAATAACCGGATTCCCTTCCGACTCGCCGGTGTAGATGATGTGGATCGTGTCGCCGTCGACCGCGACAGAGGGGTGCGACGAGCCTGCGCTCTCGTGAGGCGTGTCCGCGGGAATCACCGGCGTTTGGCGCACGCGCGCCCACGTGCCGAAATCGCCGTCGCCTACCAATAGACCCGTCTGCTTGGGAGGCTTAAGCCGCCGGCCGAGATAGTAGACATAGAACCTGCCGTCGGCCGGATTGCGGAAGGGGTAGGGGTACTCCACGGTGAAATCGTCAAAGCCGGCCTGCGAGGGCATCAGGACAGGGTTCCTCGGGTCGTGGGTGACGGCTGCGGGGTCGCTTGCCGGCGCGGCGCTGTGCATCAGCATCCAGTAGTTGTCCTTTCTGCGTCTGCCCCACAGGTAGTGGACCGTGCCGCCCACGACGATAGCGTGCGCGGCCGCAGCCCACTCGGGCGGTTCGCAGAAAAAGATCGGGTTGCCTTCCCCAATCCGTTCGAAACTGGCGAACAGGTCGAACGGAATCTCATCATGCGCTGATCTGTCCATTCTGTCTCCTGAAGTTGAAAAAGCCGGTAACCGGGAACGGGAAACTACGCCAGAGCCCAGCCCACCAAGTTGCTGAAGAGCCGCTCCGCCACCGGATCTTTGCCCAGGTTCTCGACGATACGGTGTGTACACAGGATGTAACTGCCTTCACCGTGCGCGATCTGCGTCAGGTCGGCGCCGTGGAAGGCAGCGGTCACGCCGGTGTAGTTCTGCTTGTGCTTCAGGCCGGCGTGCCAGTCATAAGTCACGTTGCCGCTGATCCAGTCCGTTTCCGGCTTCACAATCGACCAGCGCGAAACCACATCCCGGTACTCCTGCCCCATCAGGCAGGACGATGGCAGCCCGTCGTAGACCGGGTGATCGCGCACAACGTGGCTGCACGGCGTCCACAGGCCCTTGCCGCTGAAATAGGTAACCCCAAACGGCAGCAGAGTATCCTTTGCCAGGAGTTTCTGCATGCGATACCTGGTCGTCAGAGCGTCCTCCGGCGGCGCGCCGAGGAAGACGGCCGTCCCGCCTGCGCCGACCCAGCGTTCCAGGTCAGCGAAGATTGGCTGCTCCTCGCCGCTCCAGCCATTCAGATTCACAAGGACCCGGCGGCTGCGCGGCGTGTCCGCTGAAAACGGCGTCGAACGCAGGTCAGAGCCGGCCAGGTAGACGCCGAGCGCGCCGTCGAGATCGATGAGGGCGACGTCCTGCGCGGGAAGGGTCGATCCGGTCTGCTCCAGCACATAGAAGCTGGAGTCGTTGCGCGTAACTGTGTCTGCGCCACTGTCGAACGCGACCTCGACCAGGCAGCGCCCCGCCAGGCCGTCGGTGGCGACGGCGTACTCACCCAGATCGACAATGCCCGCCGGCAGTGTTGTCTCTTCGCTGTGGTCGAGCAGGCGCTGCCCGTCGCCGGCCGTGACCTGAAGCGAGAGCGTGCCCGTCACTGCCTCCTCGTCGTTGACTGAGGTCAACAGGATTTGCACTGCCTGCCCCGCGTAGACATTCTGCGCGCTGGGACGAATCGCGATATAGCGGTCGGCAAAGGTCTCCTGGATCGCGTAATAGGCGCGCTTGGGGTTGCGGAAGTTGTCGATCAGGCCGGCGCCCACGATCCAGTCGCCGTCGTTGAGAGAGTGGATGCCGATGCCGGCGATGTCGGCATTGATGCGGCAGGCCTCGGCCATCAGCTTGTTGCCGGTGTAGTGGACCTCCTGGCAGGCGAGCATGAAGTCGTGGAAGGTCGGGAAGACTTCATCCAGCCCGGTCCGTTCATAGACAGCCAGGTAGGAGTCGTGCAGACGTTCATGGATGCGGTAGTCCGGTGTGATGGGGTTGCCCTCGCGGCGGTACCGGGCCATGTTGGCTTCCAGGTCGGGGATGCTGCCGTAACCCAGCTCGGAGATGTTGGTCAGCAGGCCGGGCTCGATGTGGCTGCGCGTATGCTGTCCGAGCGAAGTTCGCCCCATGGCTTCCAATTGTTCTTCCGTCTTGCCCAGCAGCATCAGATTGTCGTAGTTCTGCTGCGCGAAGGGCGTGCCCGGGTAGTCGTGGACATCGTTGATCAGCGTCGGCTCGTATGAGCCGGGCAGGTAGACGCTGCACAGTCCGGCAAAGCCGCCGGCTTCGTCGATGATCAGCCGGGTGGGATCGAGCTCACGCGCCTTCAGCGAGGTGGTGTGCCGCAGCCGTTTCAGCCCGTCGCGCAGGATCTCGTTGAACATCTCCCAGATGACGATTGAGGGATGATTGCGGTCGCGTAGCACCATCTCCGTCACTTCGTTTTCGATCCGCTGCCGCGTATACGGCGTGATCTGCGGCCAGTTGTCCATGCACTCGACCGGCAGCGCGCCCACGTACAGAACGCCCATCTCGTCGGCCATATCGTAGACGACCGGCGGCTGCGGCTTGCGCCAGGGCCGCACCATGTTGATGTTGCCCTCTTTGATCAGCTTGAACTCCTTCCTCAGCAGCTCCTGGTCGCGGGGATAGGCCAGCGAATGGGGGTAGAAAGCCTCGTTGAAGGTCGTCTTCAGGACGATCTTCTTGCCGTTGAGGTAGAAGCTCTTGCCCTTGGCGGTGAACTCGCGAAAGCCGAAGCGCGTCTCCACCCGGTCCGAAAGCCCATCCGCCAGCTGTACGCTGGTCGCGGCCTGGTAGAGGAAGGGATCATCGAGCTGCCAGAGCCTGTGGTCGGCTACGTTCAGATTCAGCGACACCTCGCTTTTGCCCGGCCGTAAGTTGTGTTCTGCGCTGACCGAGGCCGAGGGGCTGCCGTCTGCCCAGGATGCGATCTGGCATTCCACTTCGGCCTTCTGGCTTTTGAGGCTGGTGTTGCGCAGTGCCAGCTCCACCAGGACATCGCCGGAGCTGACGTCGCCCGTCACAAATGCGCTCTCAATATAGACGGCATCGGTGGCGATGAGTGAAACGGGCTGCCAGATCCCGCCGGCGATGGCGCCGCGCCAGTGGGGCATATCGTCCCGTCCCAGGCCGTCGATGACGACATCGCGGGTGATCAGCGGGGTGATGACGCGCACGGCGACGAAGTTTTCCTTGTCCGCGTGCAATAGATCACCGATCTCCAACTCGAAGTCGGTATATCCGCCTTCATGCGCGCCGGCCGCCTCACCGTTGACCCAGACCTCGGCCCGGTAGTTGACCGCCTCGAACCGTACCCGGACCGTCTTGCCCTCCCAATCTGCCGGCAGATGGAAGCTCTTGCCATACCAGACCGCGCCCTCGTAGTCCTGTCTGAACTCCTCCAGGCAGGCGGGAACCGTAACCTCCACGATGTCATGGTAGCTGTGGAACTGTTCGCGATGCTGCCAGTTGAGCGTGCGGCCTTTGTTGTCGTGGTCAAAGATGACCTGCCAGCCGCCGTCAAGAGAAAATGTGCGGTTCATAGGCGTTCTCTATTCCTTATGTTCTCTGGTTTCCGGATCTACCTTTCAACAGCAAGTACCCACGCAAGAGCAGGCCGTCACTAAGAACTGACCACTATAAGCTGCTCCTACGGTCCCGCCTCACCCGTCGCCATGATCGTGCCGGCCGGAGGAAGAACGTCAGTCCGGCTGGGGAGGTCGTCGCCGATTTCCGCCAGCCAGTCCATCAGCTGATTGCGGAGCTCGGCTTGGGTGGCCGCCTGGCCCGGCTCTGCTGTCAGGTTCTGCATCTCGTGCGGGTCGGTCTGCAGGTCGTAGAGCTCGTCGATGTCTTGCGGATTCCACACGTACTTGTAGCGTTCGTGGCGGATGGCGCGCACGGCGAAGTTCATGCCGTTGTAGAGATTGTAGACACCGTACGCCGTCTGCGGCCAATCCGCGGGGCGCGTGCCCGCGCCCACCAGCGGCAGCAGGTCCCGCCCGGCGCGCGGCGCCTCTGGGGCAGCGGCGGCGTCGATGAGGCCGAAAAGTGTCTCGCCCACGTCGATCAGCGAAACGAAGGCATCCTGGGTTGCCGGCGTCCTGTCGGGCCTGCGTATGATCAACGGGATACGCCAGACCTCTTCATAGAAATAGGCCCCCTTGTCGAAGCGGTTGTGCGCGCCCTCCATGTCGCCGTGGTCGGCGACGAAAACCACCGTCGTCGACTCCTGCAACCCCAGCCGCTCCAGCGCGTCCAGCACCCGCCCGATCGCTTCGTCCACCATCATGATATGGGCGTGCGAGTAGGCGACGACCGTGCGCCACTCCTCCTCGTCCAGCGGCGACGTGTCCATGCACGGCCACCAGGCCACGGGATGAAACCAGGGTCTGCCGGCGCAGTTGTCGCCCAGGTTGGCCGGCAGTTCGACCTTCTCTCTCAGCTCCTGCGCGATGCCGATGTACGGCTCGGGCAGATGGTGCGGGAAGTGCGGTTCGGCGGAGGAGACGGTCAGAAAGAACGGTTTGCTGCGATCGCCCGCGGCCCACTCTTCGAGGAAGCGGTCGCCGTTCTCCATCACCGGAAAGGGTGGGCATTCCTCTTTGGGCTGGGCGGTATCGCCCCAGAAGGGCGCGCGGCCTCTGAGCAGCCCCTGCGTCTGCCGGTCATAGTTGTTCTTGGCAAACTGGTAGGAGAAGTTGCTGGTCTCCGGGTCGTAGGGTCGACGCTGGGCCTCCGCGTCGGGGTCGAAGCGGTGGGCGCCGCGCGCTTCAGGGTTTACCGGCCCGAGATGCCACTTGCCGAAATAGCCGACGTGGTAGCCGAGCCGCGCGGCCTCGTCGATCCAGGTACGTTCCGTCAGCGGCGGCGAAAATTGCTGCGAGTATCCCACCGCGTAGTTGTCGGTGATGCCGGTTTCGTGCGGCCAGCGCCCCGTGAGCAGCGTGCCCCGCGCCGGCGTACACAGCGGGCAGGTCGTGAATGCGTTGCTGAAGACCGTCCCCGAAGCCGCCAAGCGGTCGATATTCGGCGTCGCAATGGTCGATGCGCTACCGCTTCGCTGTTTGAGCGCTGGCGTATCCGCCCCGCAAAAGCTGAATGCCGAAGCCGGCCACTGGTCCGTCAGAATGAAAAGAAAATTTTGCGCGTGCATCGAAAAACTCTCCAAAAATTGCTGAAATCAACCGGTCGAAAGCGAGAGAAGTTACTCACTCCTCGTCCTCACCCCTTCGCCCCGGTCGTAGCGATCCCCTGAATGAAGTATCTCTGGAACATGAAGAAAATGATTATGACCGGCAGCGAGGCCACAAAGGAGGCCGCCATCAGGTGGTTCCAGTCGGTGCCGTACTGGTCGCGGAAACCGTTCAGACCCAGGGGAATCGTCCATTTGTCGACGTCGTTCAGGACGATCAACGGCCAGAGAAACTCGTTCCAGTTCCAGAGAAAGGAGAAGATGGCAACCGTTGTCAAGCCCGGTATCGCCAGCGGCAGCAGAATCTGCCACAGAATGCGGAACGGTCCGCAGCCGTCGAGCTTGGCCGCCTCATCCAGCTCCAGCGGCAGGGTCAGGAAGAATTGGCGCAGCAGAAAGATGAAGAAGGGGCTGCCGCCCAGAAAGTTGGGGACGATGAGCGGATAGTAGGTGTTGATCCAGTCCAGACTGCGATAGAGGATGAAGAGCGGGATCATCGTCACCTGCCAGGGCAGCATCATCGTTGCCAGCAGGATGATAAAGAGGATGTTCCGCCCCGGAAAGCGCAGGCGGGCAAAGCCGTAGGCGACGACCGCGGAGGACAGAATCTGCCCGACCACGCTGAGAACGGTAACGTAGATCGAGTTGCGGAAGTAGAGGCCGAACGGCATTACCGTCAGCGCCTCGATATAGTTGCGCCACAGGATCGGGTCCGGCATCCATTGCGGCGGGTATTGGAAGATCTTCTCCATCGGCTTCAGCGAAGTGGAGATCATCCACAAGAAGGGGATCAGGAAGGCGACCGCGCCGGCCAGGGCCAGCAGATGAATCAAAGCCTTGCTGGACCAGTTCAGCATCTGATATCGATTGGACGGCAAACCGAACGAGTTTCTCAAGGTTCGTTGCGCGTGTCCGGTGGCCACGATCAGGCGCCTCCAACTCTACCTTCGTAATGCACCCAGTGTTCCGACGAGCGCAGCATCGCCAGCGAGATGACCAGAACGACCACGAACAGGACCCATGCCAGCGCCGAAGCATAACCCATGTGGAACCATTCGAAGGCGTTGCGGTAGATGTAGAGGACAAGGAAAAGGGTCGCGTTCCCCGGGCCGCCCGCGGTCATGATGTAGGCCTGCGTAAAGATCTGGAAGCTGCCGATCACGTTCATCACCAGGGCAAACAGGACTACCGGCGATAGCATGGGCAAAGTCACTTTCAGAAACCTCTGCCACGTGTTGGCGCCGTCGATCGTTGCCGCCTCGTAAAGATGGGCCGGGATGCCCTGCAGGCCGGCCAGAAAGATGACCATGCCGGTGCCTACCTGCCACAGACTCATGATAATCAGCGCCGGCAGCGCCCAGCGCGATGAATGAATCCACTGCGGTCCTTCGATGCCGAACACCCTGATGAGCGAGTTCAGCACCCCGTACTCAGGGTTGAAGATCCAGATCCACATCATGCTGACCGCGACAAGGGGTATGACCGCCGGCAGATAGTAGATCGTGCGGAAGAGGCGGCGGCCGGCCAGCTGCTGATTCATTAGCAGCGCCAGAGCGAGCGAAAGCATGGCCGAGATGGGCACGCGGAAGATGACATAGATGACCGTCACCTTGATGCTTTGCCAGAAAAGGTCGTCATTGAACAGCAGCTTGTCGAAGTTGCGTACGCCGATGAACTCCGGGGCCGACAGGATGCGCCATTCGGTCGAACTGATATAGAAGGCTCCCAGAATAGGCGCCAGCTGAAATATCATAAAGCCCAGCAGCCAGGGTGAGATGGCGATATAGCCGGCGATGGCTTCCTTGCGAGCGATGCCGCTCATGCGCGGTCGTTTCCCGGCAGTAACTCCGTCTGCGTCCTGACCCGCCTGTGCTTGCCTGCTCAGCATCACCTATCCTTTTCCGGGAATCTGAATTCCGCAGATAGTGGACGACAAGGCGTCCCGCCGCCGGTCCCTATTGCAAGCGTTGCACGAAAAGAGGAGAGGAAACAGTCCTCTCCTCTTCCGATGCAGACTGGCAAAGGGGAAAACCCAATGCCTCGGTTACTTTTGCCAGAAAGCGGCGAGGATTTCGTCGACCTGGGGTCCGGCCGCGGCGACCGCGTCCTCAACCGATTTCTCCCCGAGAAATGCCAGGTTCAGCTCAGGCGTGATCGCCCTGGACATGATCTCCGTAATCGGTGCGATCGTGGGCCATACCTGCATATGGGGGGCGCTGTCGATAAACACCTGCCGCGTCGGCGGTTTGGGCAGCCCCGCGAAGTGTTCGCTCTCCGCAATATGGCGCATTGCCGGCACGTCGCCGATCGTCTGCGCCACGGTGATGTTGCTTTCCTCATCGCTGATGATTTTGAGGTATTCCCAAGACCAGTCCGCGCTCTGTGTGCCCTTGGGGATGCCGTGTCCGTAGTATTGGGTATAGCCGACCGGAGGCTGGCCCGCGGCGCGCGGCAGCGGCCCGACATCCCAGTCCAGCCCCTCAACCCGCGTCAGCGCGCCGATCCCCCAGGCACCGGCCGTGAACATCGCCACGCGCCCGGCCGTAAAGAGATCCTGTGCGCTTCCCAGCCCCTCGATTTCGGCCGGTGTGGGGGAGACATTGTGCGTAAGCCGCAAGTCGGCCAGCCACTGTAGCGCAGCCAGCGCCTCCGGGCTGTCGAGGCCGGAGGACTGCTGGTCGTCCGACAGCACGTCTCCGCCGCCGAGCCGCAGGAACGGATACCAGTAGGGGAAGAACATGCCGTACACGTCGGTCCTGCCGTCGCCGTCGGAATCTGCCGTAAGGGCCTGGGCCGTCTCCAGGAACGAGTCCCAGTTCCAGGTATCGTTTTCCCATGAGGTGGGCAGGTCGTCCAGGCCGGCTTCGGCGAAGAGCGCCCGGTTGTAGTAGATCACGAACGGGTTCCAACCGCGCGGAACGGTAACCAGCTGGCCTTCGGTCGTGCCCAGTTCGATGATGCGCGGGTAGAACACGTCGAAGCTGAACTCGTCGTCCGCGTCGGCGAATGGTATCACGTTCAGCAGCGCTTCCTGGCCGCGGAAAAACGGCTCCCATCTGTGGTTCAGCTGCATCGTGTCGGGCGGCGTCCCGGCCGCGATCGCGGTCAGCACCTTTTCGCCGTACTGTCCGCCGGGCACCGAATTCTGGCTGGCCGTCACGTTCGGGAACTTATCGGTCATCCGCTGGGCCAATATTTCACGGTCTTCGATGAACTCCGGCCGCGTACCCCAGTATTGGGCGACCAGTTCGACCGGCTCTTCCGACATCGATTCGCCTTCGTCTGATTCAGCCGCGCCCGAGTCTCCTGCCACGGGCGCGCACGCCGCCACAAACGCTCCGCCCGCAACCAGCGCAGAGCCCTGCAGAAAACGACGTCTGCTCAAGTTTTGATCTGTCACAGTTAATCTCCTTTGAGTTGATGCTTTCTCACTTTGCGCTCCGAGCGTTTCCCACCTCGACGTGCGTTCAGGTAGGACCAAGAATCAGAATTGTAACGACTCAACCACAGCTAATTTCCGACCCTGAATGTGGCGGGCTAAGTCCGTTTCTCTACCCGCCCCCCTGCAGGTCAGCGGCTTTCGGGGTCACTGACTACTGACTACTGACCACTGACCACTGCCCTACTGCTTCATACCGCTCAAAGCGATGCTGGAGATGAACTGTTTCTGCAGCATCAGGAAGACCACGATGACCGGCACACAGGCGATTACCGAGCCGGCCATCTGGATATGGATCAGCGTTATGAACTGCCCCTGCGCCATCGCCAGGGCCAGTGGGAGGGTGAACAGCTCTTTGGAGTTGATCACCAGGACCGGCCAGAAAAGCGTGTTCCAGATACCGAGGAAGCTGAAGATACCCAGCGCGCCCAGGCCGGCGCGGGAGAGCGGCATAATCACGTACAGGTAGATGTGCCAGTGGTTGCCGCCGTCGATCAGGGTCGCCTCGTCGAGGCTGATCGGGATCTGGTTGAAGAACTGGCGCAGCAGGAAGGTGCCGAACGGGCTGAATAGGCCGGGGAAGATGAGGGCGGTGTAGGTATCGATCAGCCCGGCAGACCAGACCATGGTGTATAACGGGATGATGGTCACGTAGTGGGGGATCATCATCGTGGCCAGAAAGAGCAGGAAGATGGCGTCGCGGCCGGGGAAGCGCAGGCGGGAGAAGGCATAAGCGCCAAGCGAACAGACGACCAGCTGGCCAACCACCGATACGGTGGTAACGACGGCGCTGTTGAACAGCGCGCGGCCGATGTTGTAGTTGACAACGGCCTCGACGTAGTTGGTCCACTGCGGCACTTCCGGTATCCAGATCGGCGGGAACGATTCAACCTCCTGCAAGGTCTGCAGCGATGCCGAAATCATCCACAGGAACGGGAACAGCAGCGCTGCCGCACCCAGGGCAGTGACCAGCTGCAGGGTAACGGTCTCTCTGCGCCTAAGCTTCATAGAAAGTCTCCACGCCTATTCGCGCTGTCTACTGGTAGAAGACCCATCGTTTTTGCAGGACCCATTGGACGAGGGTGAAGAGCAGAATAATGGCAAACAGAACCCAGGAAAGCGCCGCCGCGTACCCCATGCGCAGGTTCTGGAAACCGCGTGTGTAGATGTAGTAGCTCAAGGTCCGGGTCGAGTCGGCCGGACCGCCGTCGGTCATGATGAAGATCGGGTCGAAGATCTGGAGCGTGTTGATGATGCCGATGATCAGGGCGAAAAACATCGCCGGAGAGAGCAGCGGCAGCGTGATCTTCCAGAACTGTTGCAACTTCGAGGCGCCGTCGATGCTTGAGGCCTCGTAAAACTCATTGGGTATCGATTGCAGACCGGCCAGGAGGATAATTGTCTTCCAGGAGAGGGTTTTCCAGGTGATGGTGATAATGACGGCCGGCATGGCCCATTCGGGCCGTGACAGCCACGGGATCGGGTCGATGCCCAAAGGTCCCAGCATGGCGTTGATCGGTCCCTCCAGGCTGTACATGTAGCGCCACGCTATGGCGACCGCGGCCCAGGTGGTGATCAGGGGCAGGAAATAGATCGTACGGTAGAGGTCGATGCCGCGCATGGCGTTTTTAAGCAGCAGCGCTGCACACAGCCCCAGGAGCGTATTGAGCACTTCCAAACCAACTGTAATATAGAGCGTGTTTTCGAGCGTGTGGTAGAAGGTCGCGTCGGTGGCAACTTCGACGAAATTCTTCAGACCGACGAACTTGATCGGGTCGATAATGTTCCACTCGGAAACACCCAGCACCAGCGCGGTGCCAATCGGGAGCACCTGCAGCAGGAAGAGACCAAGCAGGCTGGGCGCCAGAAACAGGAGCGCGACATAGAGATCCTTGTGACGTCTCTCCCTGGGCCGCAAAATGGACCAGGGAGCGGAAACCGTTTGCGCCTTTTGCCCGGTCGCCATCGTTGCTCTCCAAAATTACGGTAGTGTAGAGAGAGAAGCAGGGAACGGGGGCCCTTCTCCATCCCTGCTTCTCTCTACTTGATCCTGATTCCTTTCTTCGTGCGGCTATGCCTCCAGCAGCGGTTCTGTCTCGGTCTTGATCTGGACGGCGGCATCTTCGGCTGACTTCTCGCCGATGGCCACCAGGTCCATCTCGCGGTCCCAGATTTCCAGGAACTCCTGGTTGCGCCGGATGAAGGGCTGCGGGTGCACCGTCTCCATCATGAACAGGTAGGATTCGGGATGCACGGGCGGTTCGAAGAGGAAGGAGTCCGACTCCATCGCCGCTTTCACCGAGCTGCCGGCGTGGCCGTTGCGCAGCAGGAACTTAGCGCCTTCCAGCGATGCCGTGTACTGGATCATATCCCAGGCTGCGTCGGGATTGGGCGCGCCCACGGGGATCGTGTAGGAGAAGCCGCCGGTCCAGGTGGCGTACTGTACCGACTTGGGCTGTGGCACGACGCCCCAGTTGATGTCCGAGCCTTCCATGCCCTTGCGGGTCCAGGTGCCCACGTCGCGCAGGGCCAGGCGGCCCTGATCGAACAGGCCGCCGGCGCCGGCATCCGCCGAACGCAGGTTGGCCGGCCCCAGTTCATGCACCAGGTAGAGGTCGAATTTCCACTGGATCGCCTCAACTGCAGCTTCCTGGTCCACGAGCACCTCGGTCTTGTCCTCGTTAAATATATTGCCGCCGTTCTGCCAGATGCGGTTGACGATGTTCCAGATGCGCACCGGGCCATTGGTCCAGCCCCAGATCTTCTCGTCGCCTTCGCCGCGCATCATCTCTTTGGCCGTCTCGATGAATGTGTCCCACGTCCAGGTGTCGTTCTGGAAGTGTTCATAGGGGGTGGTGACGCCGAACTCTTCAAACATGTCGATGTTGTAGCCGATTCCCATCGGGTTTACTTCGGCGGGGATCGCGTACGGCTTGCCCTCCGACTTGAAGAAGTCGGTAATCACATCATAGAAGTGGTTATAGCCGGGTGCGTTGATGTCCCAGGTGGGATGCGCTTCGACATAGTGGGTCATGTCGGTGAGGAAGCCGCGGTTCTGGAAGCGGGCGAAGTCGAAGTCGACGATCATGCCGACGTCGGGCAGGTCGCCCGATGCGAAGCGGGTCAGCAGCCGGTCGTGGTACTGACCGAAGGGCGCGGAATTGATCGTAACGGTGGTATTGGATGTTTTCTTATACTCGTCCATCAGCAGGCCGTAGGTGGCGTCCCAGGAGCCCCAGACGGTGAATTCGATCTCGGTTGCCTCCTCCATGGCGTCATCGCCTGACGCTGCTGGTTCGGAAGGCGCGGGGGCGGCTACGCCGGCGCAGGCCGCCAGCAACGCGCCTGACGTGAGGAAAGCCGAATTTTGCAGGAAACGACGTCTGCTCAGTTTGTGCGACTGCATGTAGGTCTCCTTTTTGTGCAGGTTGGATGATTGGGCCGGTCGGTGGAATCAGGCCGGGCCGCGCTCGCTGCGCCCTTGTCAAATCAGGACGCGAAGACAATTCACAAAAGACAGCCTCCCGCAATGGCGAAATCTGGTACGCTTGTAAATGACCTGGACCGGTAGGGAAGGTTCCGCTTGGCCGTTGCCGTCATCCGGCTACATGCGGTCCAGAACCAGCCACTGGGGGAAAGCTCTCTTCTTTACATCCGTTCGGCCAAAATAGCGCCAGGGCTATCGACACACATCTTGCCAGCCGCGCTATCTTCTGAGATTTGACTTGAATCGGGCTGAACGCGGTCGGGGGTGACGGACACAGCGTTCTTTACTTTTCTGTTAAACACGGGCTGGTCTTGTATTGCCGGCTTGGCAACGCTTCCATTTGGCTCCGGCACTTCTGATTGGACCGAAAAAACGCGCCCCCTGCCGTAACGAATAGAATTGTACGGAGACGAACCAAGTGTGTCAAATTGTTTCAGCACGCGCGATCGATGCCGGTTACGCCACTGAGTTGATGAGTTTGGGCAAAACGACAGGGTGAAAACCCTCGCGCAACCTGCGCCGGGCGGGATAAGCTCTTCCGCCTGCTTCAGCTCCTGTAACAGGCCTATCCCTTCAGTCCGCTGAGAGCGACGCCGCGTACGATATGGCGCTGCAGCGCCAGGAAGAGGATGATGACCGGAATGATAGCCAGTGTCGAGCCGGCCATCTGCAGTTCATACTGGTTGCTCTCCTGCACGCGCAGATTGGCGATCGCGATCGGGAGTGTCCACTTCAGACGGTCGGTCAGAATCATGATGCCCCAGAGGAGGTCATCCCATGCCCAGTCGAAGACAAAGATGGCCAGAACGGCCATAATCGGCTTGCTCAGCGGCAGAACGATCCGCCAGTAGACGCCGAGCTACCGTCCACGGTCGCGGCATCGATCAGCTCGTCGGGAATGCCAAGCATGAACTGCTTGGTCAGGAAGATGCCGAAGGTGCCGGTGAGGAAGGGGATGATCATGCCGCTGTAGGAGTTGAGCATGCCCAGCTTTGCCACCAACACGTAGCGGGGGATCAGCGTAAGAAATCCGGGGATCATCATGGTCGAGCTGGTGGTGGTACATCTCCAGCATGCCGGCGCGGCTCACGGGAGCCTGGTACCAGGTTTCCGGGTCGTCGCGGTCGACCTGGAGGAACGCCCAGATCGCGTCGATCACCGCGTTCTGATTTTCCTGCGGTATCGCGTTGGGGATGATGACATAACCGTTCTCTTCCCAGAACGTGCGCTGCGCGGGGGAGAGAAGGCGGTCCTTAACCGCGTGTTCATGGCGTATCGCAACGGTCATGGCGCGTTCTCGGTGACGGGATATAATGAGGTTCTTTTTCGGCGGCTACGGCGAATTCAATCAGAAGAGAGCCTGACGGAGCAAGTTTTATGCTGTTATGTGTCAGGGCCGGGACCACTGGACGGGCTGTCAGGCGCCTGAAGCCGTGAGTTGATCCGCGATGCTTTTGAGGCTGTCGACGACGGAGTCCAATACCGCGTCGTAGCCTTTCTGATTCTGGTTGGACTTGGCGTAGGCTGGTGAAGTGTTCAAGGAATCCGGCAGTTCATCACAATCCAATGTGGCTGGCAACTCAATCGGAACGCAATATTTCCCGCCGATTTTATACGTAACGGCGGATACGTCGCCCAGTTTCCGATGATCAGGGTAGTCCAACGTAAGCCACAAGGGTGTATTGCTGTGCCGCGCCCAACCACCAAAGTGAACGCCGAACCACATCTTTACGCCGCCGATTCTGATAAACCGCCCATACCCTGTCCTCCGCGCTTGAATGATCAATTTCAACCCATCTATGTTTGCCCATTTTGAATTGTCCTCTTTCGCTTGATTGGTCGCGCGATTAGCCACATCGTTGACAAGCCGCCTCATCCCCAGCATTCGCTCAGCAAACTCCGGTCCCAGATTTTTCAGTCGCCAAGATCGGAGGGCGTCCGACTCAATATGATCCGGCACGAGGCCAGCGCAACCAAATGCCTTTGCGATACGCGCCAGTTCACTGACCACGGAATTTAACGCTTCGTTATAGTGGTCTGCCGACCGCAACGGAATCGGGATGCAATATCTGTCGTCGCTTTCGAACTTTCTGGTTGCCAATCCAGCCTGATCCAGATGTTCTTGATAGCCTTTCCAAAATGAGAGCCACAAGGGCGTGTTGCTGTGCCGCCCCCAACCTCTAAAGTCAATGCCAAACCAAGTCACTACATCTCCAATACGAATGTACCGACCGTACCCTGTTTCCTTCGGTACGGCTTTAAATCCTTCCGTGTCTACCCAACCCATCTTTTTCGTCTGGTCGGTTGCATCGTCAACAAGCTGCGCCAAATCCAGCATCTGCTGCGCGGACTCAGAAACCAAATCATCGGACCCGAAAGGCAGGAACGCATCCCCGTCCATGTGGTCGGTCAGGCCGCGCAACTGTCCGATATCGGATTCGGCGTCATTGGCTATGCTTGCCATGCGCTCGAGCAGAGTTGCCCAACTGGTTAACTGCATGTGATGACTGTCGTTCTCAATGGTGGCGCTACGTACTGGCCCCGACTTCGATTTGACGGTCAATTCGAACTTTCTCTCCGCCCGCTGGCACAGTTTAGGCCACAGCGTTTCCAGCCGTGCCCTAGGCGCGACAAACAGAAGCGCTCCAGATTTTTCATTTCTATCTTCCAGCAGTTGCTGGAGATACTGGTTCGGCTGGTTCTTGGTCAGGGGAGCCCAGAACTTCGCCTCGATCAGTACTTGCTTAACCCCGTTCCTATCAAAACAGACGAGATCCGGTATCTCCCCTTCACTACCGGTTTCCCAGGTCTCGACTCTGTCGATGGGACCAACGTCTACATTTCCTTCCTTCAGAGTATCTGCCAGTGCCTTCCGGGCCTCAGCAGAATTGGACAAAATGTAACCCAGAGCTTCGACGGCTACATCCTCGATTCGGTCGGTCAGCCAAGGGGCAATGTGAGCAAAAAGGGTTGTGTTTGTGGACATTACAGGTAGTCTCTTTCGTGTTGTAGGCTTCTCATCCGCTGTTCCAATTCACAAAGGCGGATCGTCAGTTCCGACAAGCGTCCTCGTCCATACGGTCGATCATGCCGTACAGTTGGCGAATACCAGCCTTCGCTTCCCTATCACCAGCACCACCTACCACCTTCTCCATAAACTCCAGCAGCGCTGCCCAACTCGTCAACATCAGCCGCCGCTCGCCGCCGGACACAGTCGCGGCGCGCAGATCTCCCGGTGTCGTCGCGCCGATAATCGTGAACTGCTCATCCGCGCGGCGGCATAGCTCCGGCCACAGCCTTGCCAGCCGCGCCGCCGGCGCAACGAACAGCAGCGCCGCGGGCCGGTCCAGGGGCAACTGCTTGAAATACGCGTTCGGCTGGTTTGGGGTCAGGTCGGTCCAGCACATGGCTTGAACCAGCACACGCACGGTGCCGTCGCTGTCATAGCCGGCCAGGCCCGGGCGTTCTCCTTCCATGCCAATATCCAGGCCGCGCACACCGGCAAGAGTGCCGACCGCCGTGCCGCCCTCCCGAAGCGTACTTTCCAGCGCGCTGCGCGCCGCTTCCGAGCGGGAGAGAATTCGCCCCAAGGCATCAACGACCGCGTCTTCAGATTGGCCGGACCGGGTCGCATCAGTGGACATGGTGAAGGACCTTTCCTATCTTTCGGGTGTCAAGCTGTTTCGCCGGAAACGGGGTTCGCGGAAACGAGCGGCAGGGCCGGCAGGCAACCGCACAGCCAACGAGGATCCTCTGGGATGCATTCTTCTTTGAACGGTTTGTGTGGGAGGAGGTTGTTGCTATGTGTGCTCAGGAGGACTGCCGGCGCAGACGGGCCGGCTCTGCCTTCATCTCTCGGAGCCGCTCTTCAGCTTCTCTGCGGGCGGCAGCTTCCCTTTCCAATCGTTGTTCTGCCGCTTGGCGCGCCGCAGCTTCTACATCCGCGCGCTGCGCGGCAGCTTCAGCCCTCTTGACAGCGATCTGATAGCCGGGCAATACATACCCGGAATAGACATCATTCAGAGCCAGCTTTTCCAAATCCGGCTGGCGCTGCATATCCTCCAACCGAAACTGCAACCCCGGCAATACCTCCGAGCCGACGATGCCCACGGCATCCGGCTGAATCTCCTCGTAGCGTCCCCCCGCGATGAGGCGGTAGAAGCGCATGTGCTCGCCGCTGGGGTCGAGAATGAAGTACTCCTTCACCCCGGCCAGCGCATAGTTCCGCCTCTTCTCTTCCGTATCCCTCAGTACTTCTGCAGGCGTGGCATCGGAGACCGCCTCCACAACCAAATCGCAGACTCCGTCAAAATGACGCCGGTCCACACCGCCCCACGGCGCCGGATTGCTGGTCAGAATCACGCCGATGTCCGGCTTACGCACCGCCTTGCGCTGCCCGGAGAGCTCCGCGGGGTCCTCAATCGTCAGGACAAAGCCGGTCTCCAGATTGATCAGCTTTGCAATGGGGAATGTACTGATATAACGGCGTAACAGTTGGAGAAACCAGTTGCAGAGGTCGAGTTGCGGCGCGTTGTGTGAGGGTTTGGCCTCCAGTCTGCCGTTGTTCCATTCGTAGCTTACGTCAATGTCCGGGTATGGGTTCTCATACCACCTGGACCAGTATTCTTCCAGGGTGACGTAGCGGCCGTCGTCGGGGGCGAAAGGATTGATAGACTCACCGGGCGAGGCAAGAGGTCCTGCCTGCATGGACGAGCCTGCAGGCTCAGACAAATCTGTTTTGGCCGCCTGGGATGAACCTGTCTGCGATTGGGAACTGTCGTGCAAGGTTTCTCTGGATTCCATGCTGTCTCCTCCGGCATTGCGGCTGCGCGCAAAACGGACTACGAGCTTGTATTCTATCGCCCCTGTAGCTGCAGGGCTACAGTCGCTTGGCAGCCCCAGTGCGACCGCAACTTACACTGTAACCCCCTGAGAAGGGAGTCGCAGTTGCGGCCAGCAGGTTTGCGTTGTGGGGCGATTTCGGGGCCACACGCGCCGCGACCGAGAGGGTTCTTTGAGGGTATAATCAGTTGCAAACGGGCTGTGCCTGAGAAGAGTCCCCTGCTCTACATATTCAGGAGGATTGCCGGCGCAGCCGGTCCAACTCGTCTGCCATCGTCCGTATCCGCTCATCGGCTTCTCGGCGGGCGGCTGCTTCCTCTTCCAGTCGTCGCTGTGTCTCCGCAGACTGTTGCTCTGCCGCTTGGCGCGCCGTAGCCTCCGAATCGGCTCGTTGCGCTTCCTCTTTAGTTCGCTGCTCTGCGGCTCGACGGTCAGCAGCCTCCTTCTCCGCTCGTTGCTCCGCCGCTTGACGCGCTGTGGCTTCCGAATCGGCTCGCTGTGCCTCCGAATCGGCTCGCTGTGCTTCCTCTTCAGTTCGTTGCTCCGCTGTTTGGCGCGCTGTAGCTTCAACTGCAGCCCTCTTG
>JAJDZJ010000052.1 GCA_022824685.1 Caldilineaceae bacterium | reverse complement strand
AGGCCCTCAGTCGGCGAGATAAGTTAAATTCTCCGTCTACGTGCCATCTTTCGTACATTTCCCTGTGTCTTACCCCGACCTGGAAGAGTATTCGGCTGCATTTCGATGTTCTGACCCAATTTAGATGCAATCGCCCTGTCAACTACCCGCGCCCGCCTTGACATCGCCCGCCTTCGGTCGCCCCCAAACCATCCGCAGAGGCCCCAATCCGCATACCCTATTCGATGCTGGCCATTAGAATCGCTCTAATTCTTGACAGCCACCACTTCACTGTTTATACTCTCACAGACTGACGAGGCTAGGGCTTCCCCTTTTTTGTGCAAAGACGCACACGAACTGTTCTCCACGCCAGCCAGTCATCTCCTTTGTCCGTCAACTCCTGAACCGGGAGAGACTGGGCGGTCAAATCACGGTGTACGAAAAGCCGTTCGCCCCCAATTGCGGCTGGTACCGCCAGCCTTCGAGCCCGCATTGAATCCCAGCGTACTGACCAAAGTCCGTCCTGAACTATCTGGTCAGCGTGCCACAGTCATCAGTCCTATTTGTTCTACAATTCAAGGAGAGAACCACCAATGAAACAGAAGCAAACCCTGACAAGGCGCGACTTCCTGCGCTACTCCGCCCTTAGCGGCTCGGCCGCGCTCCTGGTAGCCTGCGCACCCGCGGCCCCCGCCGACACCGGCGAAGCCGCTCCCGCTGCCGCAGCCGACGAAGCCCCCGCCGCCGAAATGAGCGGACCCAAGCAGGGTGGCACCATGACCTGGGTAGGCCACCAGGAAGTTGCCGGTCTCAGCCCGGCCTTTATGGGCCCCACTGTGCACTGGGTCATGATCATCAACATCCAGAACCCGCTCGTGACCGTTGACGAATTCAACGAGCAGGAACTGGTACTGGCTGAGTCCGTCAACGTCTCAGCTGACGGCCTTACTTACACCTTCAAGCTGCATGAAGGCGTCCTCTTCCACGACGGCACCGAATTGACCGCCGACGATGTCGCCTACACCTACAACTACTACCGCAATCCCGACAACGGCGCGCCCATCGTCGGCCGCTTTACCGGTATCGGCTCTGTCGAAGCCACCGACAAGTACACCGTCACGGTAAATATGGACGCCGTCAACGCCGCTTCGTTGACCTCCTGGGCCACTGTACCCATCGTCCATTCTGCCTACCACGCCGAAGTCGGAGAGGAGACCTACAGCACGTCGCCGATCGGCACCGGACCCTACAAGCTCAGAGAATGGCGCCCCGCTGAGTTCACCGAGCTGGAAGCCTTCGACGATCACTTCCGTGGCCGCCCCAATATCGACGTCCTGCGCGAAGACATTGTGCCCGAACCCTCCGTGCGCATGATCGCTCTGCAGACCGGCGAGGCCGATTCGGCCGTCTGGCCGCTGCTCGTCGAAGACAGCATCTTCCTCGAGTCCGAACCCGGCTACGTCAACTTCCGCACCCTCGCCAACTCAATCAAGCACTTCCCGCTCAACAACAGCATCCCGCAGCTGGCCGAGAAAGAGGTTCGCCAGGCCCTGATGTACGCGCTCGACCGCCAGCGCATCATTGACGAGCTCTGGAACGGCGCCGCACAGGTCTCCCATTCCAACCTCACGCCTGCCAGCCCCTATCACCACACAGGCCTCAAGCAGTACGACTTCAATCCCGAAGAGGCCATGGCTCTGCTCGACGGCGCCGGTTGGGCTGCCGGCGGCGATGGCATCCGCGCCAAGGGTGACCAGCAGCTCTCCTTCACCATCACGACCATCACCGGCGACCAGGCCCGCCGCCCTATCGCTGAACTTGCGCAACTGATGTTCGCCGATGTCGGCGTCGACGTACAGCTGGAAGAGGCGCCCGTCGCCACCATCCTCCAGGGCATGCGCGAAGGCACCATGGACGCCTCACTCTACAACTGGACCTACGGCAGCGCCGTTGAGCCCGACCCCTTCAGCACCCTGCACTCCACCGGCGGCAACAACTTTGCCCAGTTCAACAACACACGCGTGGACCAGCTCATCGAGGAAGGGCTCCAGGTCGTCGCCTACGATGAACGCGAGCCCTACTACCACGAGATCCAGGAGATCTTCGTCGAGGAGCAGCCTGTCCTCAACCTGCAGTTTGACGAGTGGATGAACGTCTTCAACGCCCGCATCAAGGGCCTGCCCGAGGGCCCGAAGAACAGTTCAATGTACCAGCAAGCCTACAAATGGTGGATTGAAGAATAAAGCGCCAGTGGTCGGCGATCCGTGACTCTTTGGGTCGCCGACCACTCGTCACTACCCACTGATCACCGCCCTCTATGCTTACCTACATCGCCCGCCGTATACTCCAAGGCGCCGTCGTAATCGTCCTGATCAGCGTCGGCACCTTCTTCGTTATACGGTTGATGCCGGGCGACCCCACCTACCTACTGCTGGGCGAAGGCGAGATCCGAATCAGCCAGGAACAGATGGAGGCGATCCGCGCTCGCTGGGGTTTGGACCGCCCCCACCACGAACAGTTCTTTATCTGGGCGTGGAACCTTCTGCGCGGAGACTTCGGCGACTCCCTGATTCGCAAGGGAATACCCGTGCGGCAGATGATCTTTGAAGCCATTCCGGTGACTGCCATCCTGAATGTCACTTCACTTGCTCTGGCTTTGCTGGTCGCCATCCCAGCCGGCATTATCGCCGGCGTGCGCCGCAACTCCTCCTTCGACTACAGCACCGCCGTCGGCTCCACCCTCGGCGTCGCCCTACCCAACTTCTGGCTCGCGCTCATGCTGATCGTGCTCTTCGCCCTCTACGTGCCCCGCTGGTTCGGCGACCTGCCCCTAATCGGCCGTATCCCACCCTTCGGGCTCAAGTCATGGCAGGGCTACATACTGCCCGTCCTCGTGCTGACCACCGAACAGATGGCCGTCCTGACACGCGTCATGCGCGCCTCCA
This sequence comes from Caldilineaceae bacterium, assembly GCA_022824685.1. Classification (GTDB taxonomy): domain Bacteria; phylum Chloroflexota; class Anaerolineae; order Caldilineales; family Caldilineaceae; genus Bin5. The sequence goes on along the minus strand of JAJDZJ010000052.1, from coordinate 12,681 downwards.
CTCTGGAAGTCCTAACCCAGGACTACGTACGCACCGCCTACGCCAAAGGTCTGCCCAACACGATTGTGCTTGTCCGCCACGCGGTGCGCAACGCCTTGCTCCCGGTCGTAACCGTCATCGGCTTTCGCGTCGCCTTCATTCTCAGCGGCACAATCGTCGTAGAAACCGTCTTCGCCATCCCCGGCATCGGCCGCCTCTTCACCGACTCGATCTTTCGCCTCGACTACCAGGTCGTTCAATCACTGGTCGTCGTGCTCGCTGTGCTTGTCGTCGTCGTCAACCTGCTCACAGACCTGACCTACGCCATCATCGATCCGCGTATTCGGATCAATTAAATATCCGTATCTGACGTTTCAACATATGACCACCTCCAATTCCGCCAATTTGAACCAACAAATCTCTGCCACCGCCGACAGCCGCTCCGAATGGAGCCAGGCTTGGCGCAGATTCAGAGCCAATCGCATCGCAGTCGGAGGTCTGGTTGTAATCGTTCTCTTGGTGCTGATGGCCATATTCGCGCCCCTGCTTTCACCCTACGATCCCATCGACGAAATCTTTCGCGGTATGCGCGGCGGCAGTCCAACCCTCGCCCACCCCTTCGGCTACGACCATCTCGGAAGGGACCTCCTCAGCCGCGTCATCTTTGGTACCCGCGTCGCACTTATCGTCGGGCTGTTGGCGACCGGTATCGCCGTAACTTTGGGCGTAGTTATCGGCGCGGTGGCCGGTTACCTTGGCAGCTGGGAAGACACGCTGATCTCCAGAGTCATCGATACACTGATGGCTTTTCCCATAATCGCCTTGTTGGTTGTGCTCGCCGCCGTATTGGGACCGAGCCTTGTAACGACCGTCGTCGTCATCGGCGTAACCGGCTGGGCCCGTTTCGCCCGCGTCGTACGCGCCGACATAATGTCCCTCAAAGCAACTGACTTCGTCACCGCGGCCCGCGCCGTCGGCGTACGCGACTGGCGCATCATCTGGCGCCACCTCCTCCCCAACGTCATGGGGCCGATCATCGTCCTGGCAACCCTTGGCATCGGAGGCATTATCATTCTCGAATCGGCTCTCTCATTCCTCGGCCTCGGCATCCGTCCGCCCAACCCCTCCTGGGGCGGCACCCTCGCGGACGGAAGAGCCTTTATCCTGCGATTCCCCCATATCGCCTTCTTTCCCGGCCTCATGATCGTGATAACTGTGCTGGCCTTCAACTTCCTTGGCGACGGCCTGCGTGATGCACTCGATCCACGGGAACGGGATTAGCGATGGAGACTTGAACTATGGCGACTGAACGATGGATAATTCCTGGAATCGTCAAGGATGGTGTGGCCGTGCCTCAGTTCGACGCCTCCCTGCCCGAAGGTATACCAGTAGAGATTCACGTCAGACCTGCAGATTTGACGCCGGAGCTACAGTCCGAACTGAGCCAATGGGAAAAAGCAAGCGATGAGGCGTGGGCGATGATAGATGAATGGGAGGCTGAGTCGCCTTGAGTGTCGGCGATATTCACTGGGTCGACCTTCCCGCGGCAAATGGTCGTGAGCAGCAAGGCCGGCGCCCGGCAGTGATCATGCAAGATGAAAACTACGGCGAAGGTTTGCCAGCAATCCTTGTTGCTCCTCTGACGACCGCAAGAGCCGCTGGTCACTTTGCAGGTACGACACTCGTTCAACCCAATTCAGAGAACGGATTGACTCAGGAATCAGTAGTGCTTGTCTCGTAACTCCGTGCAATTGATCGTCGTCGCCTTCGGGGGTGCATTGGTGTCTCGAATGCGCAGGATTTGGAGGCGATGTACGAGGAACTTGGTAGGCTCACGGGTCGCAACATGTAGCTGCTCTGCTAATGTAGCGACTCATATCACTCTATCCGTTTCACGATTCTTTGACAGGACTTTCAGGAGGAATATCACATGAAGTTCCAACCAACGCGTCTCACTGTTCTCACCCTGCTGCTGACACTCGCCTTGGCCCTCACCGCCTGTGTCGCCGTCGCCCCGGAATCCGGCGATGACGCCATGATGGAAGAGGAAGGCGGCTTCGTCGTCGGCGTCAGCAACACGCTCGTCGGCAACGGCTGGCGCGAGCAGATGATCTGCGCCATCAAAGCGGAGGCCACTGCCAGCGGCCTCGTCGATAGTGTCGTCGTCGTCAACCGCAACGGCGGCCCCACCGAACAGATCGCCGACCTTGAGGGCCTCATCTCGCAAGGTGTGGACGCCATCATCCTCAACCCGACCGATCGCGAGGGCCTCAATGCTGTCATCGAATCGGCCATCGCCCAGGGCATCGTCGTCGTCGCCGTCGACCAGGCCGTGACCGCCGAGGGCGCCTACGTCGCTACCAATGACCAGACCGCCTACGCTCGCCTCGGCGCCGAATGGCTCTTCGAGCAGCTCGGCGGCTCCGGCAAAGTCGTGGAAATGCGCGGCATTGACGGCGTCCCCGCCGACACCGACCGCCACAACGGCTTCAATGAGGCGCTTGCCAACTACCCTGACATCGAAGTCGTCGCCTCGACCTTCACCGGCTGGGACCCCTCAACCGGCGCTCAACAGGCCCTCGACCTCATCACAACCCAGGAGATCGACGGCATCTGGACCTCCGGTATCGACTATTCGGTCGTCGAACAGTTCCAGGTCGCCGACGTTGACTTCGTGCCTATCGTCGGCGCCGACAACAACGGTTTCGTCGAGCAGCTGATCCAACTCGCCGACGCAGGCCTCATCGGCGCTGCCGTCACCAACCCGCCCGCCATCGGCGCCGTCGGTATGGCCATCGCGCTCGACGCCCTTACCGGCGAAAACCCGCCACACGAGACCATCCTTACACCTAAGGTCTTCACCACCACCGATCCCGATGCGCTGAACGCAATCTACGCGCCCGATGAGCAGGTTGGTTGGAGCACCTACGTCGATATTGAACCTTACACCAGCTACAATGGCAGCGCCGATGTGTCCGCCTGCACGGCGCCAGGCGAGTAACCCCAACCTGCCGTTGGAATGAAGTCGCTATGAGTGAGTCGCAACCACTGCTTGCGACCATCAAAATAGCCAAGTCATATGGACCCGTCGCGGCTCTGCAGGAAGTTGATATGGCAGTTCGCCGCGGCGAGGTCCATGCGCTCCTTGGCGCAAACGGAGCCGGCAAGAGCACTCTCGTCAAGATCCTGGCCGGCGTCCACCCAGCCGACCACGGCGTCGTCCACGTTGAAGGCCGCCCAATCAGCTTCCATGACCCCGTGGACGCCATGAACGTCGGCATCTCCACCGTCTTCCAGGATCCCGCCCTCATCCCCGACCTCACAGTCAGGCAGAATCTCCAGCTCAGCGACATCGACGAAGCGGCCTTCACCCCCTGGCTCACCTGGTTCGAGCTCGAAGATCTCGACTTGGACGCCCTCGTGCGCGACCTGCCGCTCGAAACACTGCGTATGGTCGACCTCGCACGCGCGCTCGCACGTGACCCGCAGGTCCTCCTGCTCGACGAAATCACCGCCGCGCTCACCGCCGACCAGGCCGAACGGGTATTTGCTCTCCTCACCGAATGGCGGGAGAAGGGCCGCGCCGCCGTGCTGATCACGCACCGTCTTGCCGAGGTGCGCCGCATCTGCGACCGCGCCACCATCCTGCGCGACGGCCGCAATGTCGCCCTCTTCGAGCCGAACGCCAGTCCCGACGCGACGAACGGCGCCGCCACCGGTACCATGTTCGATGTCGACGAGCACGACCTCGTCGAAGCAATGCTCGGCGCTGAAGTAACCGAACTGGAGGAGAAAGACGAGTCCGAGGCGCTTTCCCCCAATCAGCCAGGTTCCCGATCCGCCTCAGACGAGGTCGCTTTCGCAGTAAGAGGCCTGACCTCAGGCGACGTGGTTCGCGATGTCTCTTTCGAGCTGCGCCGAAGAGAGATTCTCGGCCTCGTGGCGCTCGAAGGCCAGGGCCAGGAGCGCCTGTTCTCTCTCCTGTCAGGAGACCGCAGCCCTTCCGACGGCGAAATCTTCGTCGGCGGCCGTCAACGCCGCTGGCGCGCGCCCTACGATGCCGTCGGCGACGGCGTCGTTCTCATCCCCGGAGACCGGCTGCTGGCCCTGCTGCCAAATCTGCCCGTACGCCAAAACCTCGTCGTCCCTCTCTTCAGCCGTATCCGCCAGTGGCTGGGCATTCCTGCTGACGAGCGCCAGCGCGTGCGCAACGCAATCGACCGCCTCTCCATCGACACCAGGGCGGCATCCCAAGTGAGAAGACTCTCCGGCGGCAACCAGCAGAAAGTCGCGATCGGCCGCTGGCTCGTGGCCGGGTTCCGGACGCTGCTCTGCTTTGACCCCACGCGCGGCATCGATGTCCAGACCAAGCGCGAAACCTACGCGCTCCTGCGAGAGCTGGCGGCCAGCGGCGCCGCAATCCTTCTGTATACCAGTGAGCTCGCCGAAATCCCGCTCGTCTGTGATCGTGTCCTCATCATGCACGATGGGCGGTTTGTCGAGGAGCAGGACGCCGCTCGCGCAACCGAGTCCTCACTGCTCACCGCCGCGCATGGCCTGGAGGCCCTCGCATGATGGCGGGCTTACGGTCATCATGCGTTGCCCTCTGGCGCACGGGCCTGGCGCGCAACACGTGGACGTTGGGCGTATGGCTCCTGCTCAGCGCGCTGCTCCTGTGGTATGCAACCCTGATTCCCGTCTTCGGCCAGTTTCAGGTGACCTCCATCAGCAAGAACAGCCTGCCCCTGGTCTACCTGGCCATCGGTCAGGCGATCATTGTCATCGCCGGCGGCATCGACCTCTCCCTCGGCGCCCTCCTCCTGTTGACCAACGCGCTCGCCGCCCGCTTCATGGACGACCAACCCTTTGCCATGGTGCTCTTTATCGCCATCGTCCTCATCGCGGGCCTCGGCATCCTCAACGCCCTCGTCGGCTATATCATCAGCGTCTCCGGCGTGCCCGACATCGTCGTAACACTGGCCACCGGCTACATATGGTCCGGTTTCGCCCTCTGGATCCTCCCCTCCCCTGGCGGCGGCACCGCCCCGGAATTTCGCTGGCTTTTCACCGGCGCCCAGTCCGGCATCGGCGGGACCTACGTCATGCCCATCCTCATGATGGCCGTTCCCGCCATTCTCGTCTTCCTCCTTTCCAGGCATACACGCCTCGGGCTGTCCATCTACGCTATCGGCAGCGACAGCGTCGCCGCACGCCTGGCCGGTCTCGACGTGCGCCGCGCCAAAGTATCTTCCTACGCCATCGGCGGCGCGATGGCCGCCCTCGCCGGCCTCGCCACCGTCGCCCTTACCGGCACCGGCGATCCCCGCTTCAGCGTCGGCGCAAATGCCACCCTTAACAGCGTGGCCGCCGTCGTTCTCGGAGGCGTCGCCCTTGTCGGCGGAACCGGCCTCGTGCTCGGCGCGGTGGCGGCCGGCGTCATCCTGATCATGCTCAACCCCATCCTGAGCGCGATGGGCATCGACCCCAACAATGCCCAGATTATCCAGGGTCTGCTGATCGCCGGTGTCATGATGGTTGGCGGCCTGGTCACCCTCTTGCGCGAGAGGTCCGCATGAGCCAAGCCCCTCTGCCCGCCCAAGCCGCAGCCGAGCCTGCCGGACTGGCCGCCCGCGCCGCCGACCATCCCACCCTGGCGCTCACCGGCATTCTCGCCGTCCTCGTCCTCGTCACCGGCTTCGTCGAGCCCAACTACCTCTCCGTCAGCGGCGCGCGCAACACGTTGTTGCAGGCCGCTCCGCTCGGCATCCTTGCCGGCGCGCAAACCATCCTCATGCTCACCGGCGGCATCGACCTGTCCGTAACCATGATCGCCACCGGCTCCGCATATGTGGCCGCAAACCAGTCACCCGAGGGCGCCGCCATCGCCATTCTATTGGGCATCCTGGTCGGGCTGGTGGTCGGCAGCGCAAACGGTGTCGGCGTCGCAGTCTTTCGCGTCAACCCCCTCATCATGACGCTGGCCATGTCCGGCATCCTCCTCGGACTTTTTACCGCCTGGGCGCAGACCATCCTGCAGGGCTCGACCCAAATGGGGCCCTTCATAAAGTTGCTCGGAGGCGGCTCTTTCGTGGGCAATCGTGTCCCCTACAGCGTCGTCGTCTGGGCACTGATCGCATGTGGCCTGATCTGGCTCCTCAGGCGAACCGGCTGGGGACGTCTCCTCTACGCCATCGGCGACAACGAGGTCGCCGTACGCCTCGCTGGCGTGCGCGTCTGGCAGGTGCGCATCACAGCCTACATCGTCGCCGGTGTACTCGGCTCCATCAGCGGCATCCTGCTCGGCGGCCGCACCGGCGCCGTTGACCTCCAGCTTGCCAACGCCTTTCTCCTGCCGTCCGTCGCCGCGGCCGTCATCGGCGGCACATCCATCTTCGGCGGCGTCGGCGGTTACACCGGCACGATCCTCGGCGCGCTCATTCTTAGCGTCCTGAACTCCATGCTCACCTTCCTCAACGTCGGCCAGGCCATCCAGCAGGTCGTCTACGGCGGCATCGTCCTGGCGCTGGCGTGGGGTTACGCCGGTCTCACTCGCCGAGCATGAAGGAGGCGAATGAGTACCGAATACCGGTCAAGAGTGAACTGCCTGATTCTGGACAGGGATCCTGTAAGGGTTAGAAACGAAGCAAAAAGAAGAATATTCGAAATTCGAGGTGGTATGACCACAGGCCAGACATAGCGCTCAAGTGGAGCGCAAGGAAAAAAGTACGATGACCCTCGCAACTGCAAGTCTCCATCACGGTCACACGAGGTTGAATCTCACTATGATGGACGTGCTGGGCCACCTCATCATCTGGCTTCTTATCTCGACTGTCACGCTTGGCATTGGCCTGTTCTTCTGGCCCTATGCGTCAGCCAAGCTGATCATCAATGCCATCGAACTTGAAGACCGGACCAGGTCTTCGGTCGGCAGGCTTGAGTGTCAACTCAGTGCCGGTCAGCAAATTGGGCATATACTTCTGTGGATTCTGTTGTCACTCATAACCTTCGGCCTTGCCTATCCATTCTATTTCTTTGGCGTTGTCAGAACGGCAATAGACCGAACTCGAATCGTTTAGTCTCGGGCGGTTAAGTCTAAGGGAGGTATGCGAATGAACGTCGCTAACGTAGCCATCGTTGGCACTGGTTTCATGGGCCCCGCCCACACCGAGGGTCTGCGCCGCCTCGGAATCAACGTGGGCGGCATTCTGGGTTCCTCGGCCGAGAATTCGCGACGCGCCGCCGCCGAACTCAACATCCCCAAAGCTTACAGCGACTTTTCCGAGCTGCTTGCCGACGGCCAAATCGAGGCAGTCCACATCACCTCTCCCAATCGCCATCACTTCGAGCAAGCAAGCCAGGCCCTCCAGGCCGGCAAACACGTCCACTGCGAAAAACCGCTCGCCATGACCTCAACCGAATCCGGCGCGCTCGTCAAACTGGCAAGCGGAAGCGGGCTCGCGGCCGGCGTCAACTACAACATGCGCTTCTATCCGCTCAACTGGGAAGTCCGCTCCATGATCCAGTGCGGCGCCCTCGGAGACATCCACTCCATCACAGGCAGCTACGTCCAGGACTGGCTGCTCTACCCAACCGACTACAACTGGCGCGTCCTCAGCGCCGAGGGCGGCAAACTTCGCGCCGTCGCCGACATCGGCACCCACTGGCTGGACCTCGTCCAGTTCATCACGGGCCTCTCCGTCTCCGCCGTGCAGGCCGACCTCAAGACCGTCTACACGACCCGCCACCGCCCCACCGGCGAGGTCGAGACCTTCTCCGCCAAAGTCCAGGCGCCCGACGCCACCGAGTCCATCGACATCGAGACTGAGGACAGCGGCGCCGCGCTCCTGCGATTCTCCAACGGCGCCCACGGCTCGCTCTGGGTATCGCAGATTACTGCCGGCCGCAAAAACTGTCTCCGTTACGAGATCGCCGGCAGCGAAGCCTCGGTGGCCTGGAACAGCGAGCAGCCCAACGAACTCTGGATCGGCCACCGCAACCAGGCCAACCAGCTCCTGCTCCGCGACCCAGGCCTCCTCTCCGAGGCCGCCCTCGCCCACATCGGCTACCCCGGCGGCCACAACGAAGGCTACGACGACTCCTTCAAGCACTCATTCAAATCCTTCTACGACTATATCGCCGCCGGCGATTTCAACGCCCCCGAACCCTTCCCCACCTTCGCCGACGGCCACAAGGAAATCATCCTCTGCGAGGCCATCCTCCAAAGCCACGAGCATGAGAGGTGGCAGGAGATCGGCGAACAGTAGTTGCCCTCCGCCAGCGGACCCGCAAAACAGGTGATATAATCTCACTGACCACTGACCACTGACCACTGGGAGAATTTTTGACAGAGGAGACCAGATCAAAATGATGCAACTAGGCTATGCCAGCGCCATCCTTCCCGACCTCTCCCTCGAAGAGGTCGTCCAATTCACCGCCGAAAACGGCTTCTCCACCGTCGAGCTCATGTGCTGGCCCGCCGGCAAAGCCGAACGCCGCTACGCCGGCGTCACCCACATCGACGTCGTCGGCTTCACCGCAGAGGACGCCGCCCGCGTCAACGAGCTCGCCGCCTCCGCCGGCATCACCATCAGCGGCCTCGGCTACTACCCCAACCCCCTCACCCCCGACCAGGACGAAGCCCAGGTCGCAATCGACCACATCAAGCGCGTTATCGAGGCCTCCGCGCTGCTCGGCATCGGCATCATGAACACCTTCGTCGGCCGCGACTGGACCAAGTCCGTCGACGACAACTGGCCCCGCTTCCTCGAAGTCTGGACGCCTCTGATCCGCTTCGCCGAAGACCACGACGTCAAAATCGGCATCGAGAACTGCCCTATGGCCTTCACCAACGACGAATGGCCCGGCGGCAAGAACCTCGCCCACACGCCTGCCATCTGGCGCCGCATGTTCGCCGACATCCCTAGTGACCACTTCGGCCTCAACTACGACCCATCCCACATGATCTGGCAGCACATGGACTACCTCAAGCCCATCCGCGAGTTCATCGACAAATTCTTCCACGTCCACGCCAAGGACGTGCGTCTCGACCATCACCGCCTCGACGACGTTGGCATCATGGCCACCCCGCTTGAGTTCCACGTCCCCAAACTGCCCGGTCTGGGCGATATCGACTGGGGCCAGTTTTTTTCCGTCCTCAGCGACGTTGGCTATGACGGCCCAGTCTGCATCGAAGTCGAGGACCGCGCCTACGAAGACTCGCTCGAAAGCCGCAAAGCCTCTCTCGTTCAGAGCGGGCGCTATCTCAAGAACTTCATGCCCTGACCGCACAGGCCGGGAATCTTCTGCCGCCTTCTAAACGGACACGATTCATGTCTCTCGAATCCGAACTCCGCAGCATCACCGAAAACAGCAGCGCCGAAATGGCCGTCTCCGCCCTCCACCTCGAATCCGGGCAACGCGCCGACGTCGACGCCGACCGCATCTACCCGCTCTGCAGCGTCCTCAAAATTCCCGTCCTCGTCGAAGCCTTCCGCCAGATCGAAGCGGGCCGCTTCTCCCTCGACGATCGCTGGGAACTCACCACCGCCGAAAAGAACCTGCCCAGCGGCATCCTCGTCTTCTTCGACGACGGCCTCGCGCCCACCGTGAAGGACCTGCTTACCCTGATGATCATCATCAGCGACAACACCGCCACCGACATGGTCATGCACCGACTCGGCGAAGGCAGCGTTACTGACGCCATGCATAGCCTGGGCCTCACCGACATCCACGTGCCTCTAACCATCCGAGAGCTGTTCGACGACCTGCTCCCCTCCTCCGACCCGACCCAGGATATGCTGGCCCTTGCAACCGCGCCCCGCAACCGCAAAGGCATCTCCTACAGCCTCGGCCCCGACAACGACACCGGCACGACTGCCGCCCTCACCGAGCTGCTCGCCCGCATTTGGCGCGGCGAAGTCGTCAACCGCGCCGCCTGCGACGCCATGCTCGATATCCTTCTAAAGCAGCAGCTCAACGACCGCCTGCCCCGCTACCTCCCACCCGGCACGCCCTGCGCCCATAAGACCGGCACCCTGCCCGGCATCCGCAACGACAGCGGCATCATCTACGCGGGTGAAAACGCCCATGTCGCCGTCACTGTCTTCTCTCGCTGGGACGACGAAGCCGTTTCCGACGACCCCATCGCCAGCCGCGAACAGCCCATCGCCGTCGACGCCGCCTTTGGCCGCATCGGCCGCCTCCTCTACGATACCTACGGAGACGCCTGACCACACCCATGCCCACTACCTCAACCCTGATCCGCAACGCCCGTCTTGTCGATGGCGCCGGCAACCCCTGGCGCTACGGCGACCTGCTCCTCACCGGCGACCGCATCGAAGCCATCGCCCCGCCCGGCGCCGTAGCCGCCGCCAACTGCGCCGAAGTCGTAGACGGCGCCGGCCTCGTTGCCTGCCCCGGCTTCATCGACATCCAGAGCCACTCGATCCTGTCGCTCATGATCGACGGCCGCTGCCTCTCCAAAATCACCCAGGGCGTCACCACCGAGATCATGGGCGAGGCCTGGACGCCCGCGCCCGTCGCCGGCCGCCATACCGACCCCATGGCCAACACGCTCCTGCCCATGCCTATCAGCAAGGAGTGGCAGGAAAAGATTCGCGGCTGGACCCGATTCGCCGACTGGCTGCAGGCCGTCGAAGAGGCCGGCGCCTCCCCCAATATCGGCTCCTTCCTCGGCGGCGGCACCCTGCGCCACGTCGGCAAGGGCATGGAAATGGGCCAACCCTCCGCCGATGAACTCGACCTGATGCGCCGAACCACGGCCGAGGCCATGGAAGACGGCGCATTCGGCGTATCCTACGCACTCATCTACCCTCCGGACTCCTACACCGACACCGAAGAGCTGATCGAAATCTGCAAAGTCGTCAGCCGTTACAACGGCGTTTACATCACCCACATGCGGTCGGAAGGGGCGCGGCTATTCGAAGGTCTGGAAGAAGCCTTGACAATCGGCCGCCGCGCAGACCTGCCTGTTGAAATCTACCACCTCAAAGCCTCCGGCGCCGCCAACTGGCACAAGATGCCCTCTACCATCGCCCGCATCGGAGAGGCCCGCGCCCAAGGCCTCGACGTCACCGCCGACATGTACCCCTATGCCGCCTCAGGCACCGGCCTCTCTTCGCTGCTGCCTACCTGGACCGCGGCCGACGGGAATTTCTTCGAGAATCTGGAGGATCCGGCTGTGCGGACGCGCATCCGGAAGGAAATGTTGGACGACGCTGAGAGCAATCGTCAGCCGTCTACCCGCGGCGGCGCCGCAGGCGTACTGCCGGTCGGCTTCCACATAAAGGAAAACCGGTCCTATATCGGTATGAGTCTCGCGCAGATCGCCGCCGACAGAGGCCAGGACTGGCTCGACTGCGCCATCGACCTTCTTCGCTCAGAAGGCCAGCGAATCGGCACAATCTTCCGATCCATCAGCGAAGACAACCTGCGCGCCCAGCTGCCCCTCCCGTGGATCAAATTCGCCACCGACGCCGACGGGATCGACCCCGCCTGGGCATCCGACCTTGGCCCGACCCATCCACGCGCCTATGGTACCTACCCCCGCGTGCTCGGCCGTTATGTACGCGAACAGCAGGCGCTCACCCTCGAAGACGCTATCCGCAAAATGACCGGCGCCGTAGCTGACCGCCTCGGCCTGCGCCAGCGGGGCCACCTGCGCGCAGGCTTCTACGCAGACGTCGTCCTCTTTGATCCACACACGATCAGCGACCGCGCCACCTTCGCCGACTCCCATCAACTTTCTGTCGGCGTGCAAGACGTCTGGGTCAACGGCGAGCGTGTCCTGCGCAACGGAGAGCACACCGCCGCAACGCCGGGCCGGTTCGTCACAAAAGATTGATGAATTCTGGCGTTTCGGATTCCAGAGGGGTATGTCTGCAGAAGGGGGGGACGAGAATGCGTGGACCTATGAAGGGGATTCGCTCTCCCCTCGCCAGGCGCCAATGCGCTCCAGTTCTTCATCCAGCCGCAACCTGTGCAGCTCCATCCGCCAAATGGGCAACGAGATGTTTAAGCTGACGATGCGCCGGTTCAGTTCGTCAATGCGGGCCTCCCAATTGCGGACACTGAGTTGCCATGCACGCGCCAACGCCTCCCTGTCTGTCCCAGACTCGCCGGCGCGCACGCGCCAGTTCGCCCATTCACGCTGCATCTCCGACCGCAGCTTCCCGATGTCGGCAGTCAACGCCTTGCGGTCCCCGATCCAGGTTGGCGAAAGTTGGTTGTCCTTCAGCAGCTTGTTGGCCATGCGCATATCCGCTGGCTCGTTGGGGTTTTCATTCAAACGCAACGGCCTTCCCTTTCCCGGAAGATTCTCAAATGCGCCGTTCGCGGCCGCCTCATTCAGCTGCTCCGTAACCAGGTCTTGCCACTCATTCAACCTCCGAGGGCGGACGCGGCGCCCCTGGGAATCGCGGGCCCCCGGCGCAGATTTCTCCTCAACTGCCCGTCGTCTTTCCTGTTCGCTCATTATTGCTCCTCCATCCCAAGCCTTAGGTGAATCCTAACATGAGTTCGCCTGCGGCCGGAAAACAGACCTGCCCAGGGCAATCGCATCTAAATCTGTAGGCCGATTCAGTTGAAATTGTGGCCAGAAGAAAGCGAGAATAAGTGGAAATCACCCTGCGCTTACTGAATATCGACGGGAAGACGCCGCGGATCAGGCCCTCAGTCGGCGAG
>JAJDZJ010000009.1 GCA_022824685.1 Caldilineaceae bacterium | reverse complement strand
CTCGCCGACTGAGGGCCTGATCCGCGGCGTCTTCCCGTCGATATTCAGTAAGCGCAGGGTGATTTCCACTTATTCTCGCTTTCTTCTGGCCACAATTTCAACTGAATCGGCCTACAGATTTAGATGCGATTGCCCTGGGGCGGGGAACCGCAGTGGTGAGTGGTTAATGGTCAGTGGGTGGCTGTAAGCGTTTCGGCCCATGGTTGGGGCTGGGAGCGGACGGGTTGGCCGGTTTCGACGGCCTGGGATAGTGCTGCATACACGTCTTTCAGCGGCAGGGTTTCAAGCAGTCTGGGATGCGCTGGCCGCGTGAGGACGCCAAGCACTGCTCGCTGTGCGCACGAATCTGTTTGGCCAGCCCTACTACGATTAACTGGAACCCCTTGGTCTTGCCTGCCCAAAGAAGCAGGCTAGGATGGACCCTGACGGATGCGCATCTGCTCGATCGGTGTGCAGGCGTAGAAACCGCTTTCAGAGCAGGGGTGAATCTCGGGGAGTTTGCGGACGGGTCCGGGTTCGTTCCAGGCCAATCGATTTTCTTGGTTAAGACCTCCATTTGCTTCTATTTCATGCCGGTCAAGGCCACCCCGCGCACTATTGTGCGCGTCATCAGCGCAAAAAGGATCAGAATCGGCACGACTCCGATTGTTGCACCGGTAATAACCAGATCAACCCGCGTGGCATATTCCCAGGCTAGCGTGGCAATACCTAGCGGCAGCGTCCTCAGTTCGCTCTTCGATATGATCATGAACGGCCACCACAAAGAGTTCCATGACCACAGAAAGACAAAAACGCCCAGTGCGGAAAGCGCGTTAAGAGAAAGGGGGAGCATTATTCTCCAATAGATCCACATTTCTCCTGCCCCGTCTACGCGCCCGGCATCGACCAAGTCGCCGGGGACCCCCTCCATGAACTGGCGCATTAGGAAGATGCCAAACGCGTTGACCATGAATGGAATTACCAGACCAAGATAGGAGTCCAGCATTCCCAATCGGGCGATAAGAAAGTAGAGAGGCAGGACGACAACGGCAAAGGGGACCATCATACTGCTGATGATGGTCATAAAAAACAGTTCCTTGTACGCGAAGTCAAACTTGGCGAAAACATATCCACATAGGGAGCTTGTAAAGAGAATTACCAGAGTTACAACTGATGAAACTCCGGCGCTGTTCAAAAAGTAGCGCAAGAAGGGCAACTCTGACGTCAGCGTTGTATAGTTGCCTACCGTGAACCCTTGGGGCCATAGTGTCGGTTTGAGCGATAGGATTTCCTGATAAGGCTTAAACGATGACAGCACCATCCAGATGAAAGGTACAAACATTCCTGCCGCTACGGCCAGCATGACGAGTGTGAGGACAACTCGCTCAAACGATAGTTTTCCCTTGCCCATGGTCGCGGGCGCACTGCCATTGTCAAACATTGGTAATCGCTCGTTCAGCTCGCAACTCTTAGTTTCCTACTCCAGCATACTGTTCCTATTCTCCAGATTGACAACCGTGGCTCGGCGTTGCCTACATTGACGATTTTTGAGGGGGCCAGTCCACTGGAGGGCTCAATACTCCCATCTTGGCCGCAAGAGTCGAAACTGAATCACAGTGAATATCATGATAATGACAAACATTACCAAAGAAATCGCCGATGCCGCTCCCATATCGGTTCGCAAGATGCCCTCGTTGTAGATTAGATAGGAGAGTACATAGGTTGCATACCCCGGCCCTCCAGACGTCATGACCAAAATCAGATCGAAAACCTGAAAAGAGCCAATAAGGGTAATAACCGTCACGAAGAGCGTCGTATGGGAGAGGAGAGGCAGGGTAATCCTCCAGAATAGCTGCCAGCGGTTGGCGCCATCGATTCGGGCTGCCTCCAACAGCTGTTCAGGGATGCTCATCAGACCAGCCAGAAAGATGACAGCCCCGAAACCTATATGTTGCCAAATATCGACAGCTACCACCGAATAGAGAGCCTGGTCAGCCACGGTGATGAACCCCTGGCGCGGCACACCGATTTCAGCCAACTGGGCGTTGATCGGCCCAAAGCGCGGATGATAGAGCCACTTCCAAAGAACGGCGATGGCAGCACTTGGACAGACAATAGGGGCAAAAACACAGAAGAGATAGAAGCGCTGCGTACGACGAAACTGGTACAGCAGCAGGGCCGTAAGAAGGCCTAAAGGCACCAGTGCGACGGTGCGGACAAAAACATAGACCAGCGTGTTCCTGAATGCGTCCAGGAAGCGCGAAGTCGGGAGCAGGAGGTCACTGTAATTCCTGAAGAGGACGAATTGGCTGGCACTGGGGTCTTCAATGATCCACAGGTGGAGGCTGACCCAAATGGCATAGAGGATCGGATAGATCAGAAAAACAAAATAGTATATGAGGACGGGGGTCAGCACCAGCCACGGAAAGGCGTTGCGGGGTATTCGCAGGCGACTTAACAGTCCATTACCAATCCGATCGCGTGTCTGACTGCCGTGCGAATCTTCTATCGTTGCCAACCACGGACCTCCCTAAATTGTATTGACTGGAGGCGAAACTGAGACAGGGGGATTGGGTGGTCGAACGTGGTTCTTACTATTCGTCGCCCCCAATCCCCTGTATGTCCAGAAGGGAATCTCCCCGGAGCGTGCCATCCGCTCTACGACATGGGAATCCCCTCCATCAACTCATCGGGCAAACCATCCCACTGGATCTGAACCGGATCCAGACCCGGGTACTTGTCCTGATACTGCGCCATTTCATCGTTCAGGGCACTTTCCATTTCGACCAGAGTCTCTTCAACTGTCAACTCCTGTTGGAGCATCCTGTTCATCACAGGCCACATGATATCGTATTCCAGCGTATCCATGTTACCGAAGGGCCCGTAGTAGCGGTATTGCCCCTTAGTAATGGCATCCAATACGGGGGCCAGATAGGCGCCCTTCCCCGTAACAAAGAAGCCGTCCCCGAAGTTAATCTCTTTTAAGGGGGAGATGCCAGGATTCTGTTCCAGCATGGCGCGCTGCACTTCCCGCTGTGCGCAGTAGGCCATAAACTCCGTAACGCTGTCTTTATTCTGGGTGCCCGACCAGACTGCCAGGTTCCATGTGTCGGAGTGGTTGAAGATTGCTGGCTTGCCTTCCGTAAAGCCCGGCTTGACAATAAACCCCAGTCTCAGACCGGGGAAGGCGGTGCCGGAATAGGGTACGAACTCCGGCCACTTGAAGGCCAGGCTAGCCAATCCCTGCGCCAGTGCATCAGAACTGTTGTTGCCTAGGGCGGGGTCGTCGAGACGCTTTTCCCACACTACATCGTAGAAGAACTGCATCGCCTCCGTAGATTCTTCGGTCTGCAGCGTGAATACCTGATTGTCATTGTCGAACCAGGTGCCACCCAGGTCAATAATCGCGCTCAGCCAGTAGATCGGGTTGTTTGCATCGCCGGTAAACATCAAGCCGGCGCGCAGCACCTCATCCCCCTCCCTGATAACCAGCTGCTCACCATAGTCAAGCATCTGGTCGACACTTTCGAAGACGGTGAGGTGTTCCAGCCCCGCCTCCTCAAGGTGATCAAGGTTGGCGACCATACCCGCGTCGCCCGGTGGGTCGGGCACACCGATGGCATAGAGGTTGCCATCGTACAACGACTGGAGGTAGGTTTCGGGCATGAATTCCTTTTTGGCCTGCTCCAAAGTCACGATGTCCGGCGTCACCGGCGCGATGTGACCGGCCAGTGCCAGCTCCAGCAAAGCGGTCCCGTGCATGACGAATATGTCGGGAGCTTCATCGGCCGACATGGCGGCGCGCAGCTTCGCGCTATATTGGCCGGGTTGTGGCTGGTAGTCCAATGTGAACCCGCGTTCCCCTGCCTCCTGGAACACTTCAATCGCTGCTCCCATCATCCACTCGTGCGGCGGGAAACTCATACTCCACATTGCAACGGAGCCTTCCTCCGCCATCGGCGCCTCGGACTCTTCCGAGGCCATCTCTTCTTGTGCCGGCGCGGCAGGAGCAACGCAAGCTGCCAGCAGAGAAGCCCCCGTCACAACTCCCGTCGTCTTCAAAAAGGCACGTCGATTCAAGCGTGTCGCATTCATGGTGGCCCTCCTTAGACCGTAGAAGATTGATCCATGTCAGTTGCGTTCCTGCTCGATGGGGACACGGGCGTTTTGATCACGTGGGACAACGACCAATTCTCAAGTGTTTTCAATTTGACTGATGCGAGCCCACGACTTTTCCTCAATAGGTCAAATGAAGATTCCGCAAGAAGACAGAGAGCCGTAGAGACCTGTTGAACTGTTCGAATTGGGGATGGCATAGTATCAGCATTTCCCGGCGTCCATGTTCGCCAAGAAAGACCCGGGACGCTCTTAAGGCTCCTACACTTCCTGCTTCTCCGTTGAAGTCCTTTTATACAGTATTTCAATGTTAGCGTACCGGCACTTTTGTAAATTGAAATTCATGAGGGAACAAACACGAAAAATCCACCATGAATTGCGCAATAGCGGCTGTGTGCATCTCGTGAATCATCTACTTCTCATCGCTAGTTCAGTCACCATCGGAAGTACGTTCATCGGGATCGTCACAGACAGATTGTCAACCTCGTTGCAGCCTTCCTTTCCCGTCCAAACAGACTCGGCGCAGACCAGGTCCTTCTGACCTTCATCACGCAGACCCCCAAGTGAGTCTGGGACGCACATCGGAACCTTCTTACTTTTGTGTTGCGCCAGCCACTTTGAAAGCAGAGTGCGTGTTATCTGGGGTTATTGTCGACCCGTGCCTCGCTTTCAGCAGACACAGCTTACGGCCGGGCGAAAGCACCTCCATAACGACATTGGGCACTACTGCATTCGAATCTTGGCGTCAGAAGAAACCGTGGCCTGCTGATTTGGTACCACAATGCTTAGGGCCCTTAACATGCAGGCAGGGAGGCCACGGCTTCCATACGTCTCCACGCGTGCGAAGGATTCGGTCGCAGATGCACTTAGGGGACTCAATCAGCTTGGAACTGATGTGAAGGGAAGACCGCTTAGAAACGATTCTTGTTGAGATAGAGGGGTGGGAGCTGGAGTGGAGGGCGGGGGTAGCGACGGGTTGGCTATTACTAAGATAAGCCCAGGAGATAGGGCATAAGAAAAGCCACGCGCTGAAGAAACCGTCTCGGACTCAACTTTGTGCAGACAGGGCGTTGACCCAGGGCTGGGGCTTGGAGTGGACGGGTTGTCCGGTGTCTGCGGCCTGCGCGGCGAGGATGTCGAGGTAGCGGTCCTGGCAGGCTTCGGCCAGCGAGTAGGCTTCTTCGCCGCCGTGAACATAATCGGCCATGCGCAACAGCAGGTCGGCGACGGCGATTTCATCGTCGGAGAGCTCGGCGGGGATGGTGGGGTTGCGATACCACCACTGTTCGCCGGCCTGGATGCCCTTGAGGTAGTTGCCTTCGAGATTGCCGTCGAGGCCGGCACTGTGGCGGGTGAAGGCGAGCTGGATTGGGGTACGGAAGTCCTGGAGGTAGGCGGCTTTATCGTCGATGATTTCGCCGCGCTCGCCGCGCACGAGGATGCGCTGGCCGCGTACCCAGGAAAAGTACTGATCGGGCGTAAAGTCGAGGATTCCGAGGCGGTCGCCGAAGTCGAAGGCGGCGATAAGCTGTGCGGAGTCGGCGACTCTTTCTTCGAGGGGCGGCCCTTGACGAGTTGGACCCTGGAGGAGGGGAGAGGTGAAGCGGCGGGCGGTGACAGTTACCGGCTCGGCGCCGATGCCGAGGAAGCGACGTATCAGGCTGATGCCGTGATAGCCGTGGCAGGCCGACAGTTGGACCTGACTGATGTGTCCGAGGCGGCCGCTGCGGGCGAAGGCGAGGCGGGCGGCGTGGTGGGGCTGGCGATGGTACTGTTCGGCGACCTGGATGCGAGCGCCCTGCTCCTGGAGAGCCCACAGGTCAGTCATTTTTTCCACTGTGGTCGCGGGGGGTGTTTCGGAAAGGACGGGCATGTCCTGTTCCACCAACTGGCGTATGATGTGCGGATTGGCGGACCAAGAGACGCTGGTCACGACGAAGTCGGGCGATTCGGAGGCGATCATTTCGGAAGGCGAGCGATAGATGTTGACACCGTATGGGGCGGCCAGATCGAAGGCCACTTGCGGGCGGCGGGCGGCCAGACCGGCGACCTGCAGCTTCTCCGGGAGGGCATGGGCGGCGCGCAGAAACCAGTTCACGCGCCATCCGGCGCCGACAATGCCAAAACGGGCCATCATGCTTCCTCCGACTGTGCATTCCGAAGTGGTCTGTCATTTTGTTGCGGGTGATGGGGCAAACGGCGTCCGTTACGACCGCCGCCCTGGCCGCTGTAAGGGAGGCCGGGCTGCCAATCGACGGCAGGGGGCGGCGAAAAGTCGTCGAGCGGAAGCGGAACGGGCACGCTGCCGTTGCGAATGGAGACGTAGGCGGCTTCGCAGAGCTCGAGGGCGGCTAATGAACCTTCGGCGATGGCGTAGTCGGGCTGGGCGCGGTCCATCTGCGCGGCGAGGTTTTCGAGGTGGCGCTGATGGAGGACAAATGGGCCGCGCTCGAATTCAAACATCTGACCCTTTGGATAGCTGGCGTTGAGAAGTCGGTACCGCGGCTCCCAGCCGTAGAAGTCGATTGTGCCGCGGCTTCCGATAAGGCGGAAAAGGGTGTCGTCAATCGGTTCGGAAAAGGTGATATAGTCGCCAGTATTCATGACGACACGGGTGCCGGAAACGGTCTGTGCGTAGGTGACGGCGAGCGTCTCGACCTGCATGTTGTCGCGAAAGGTGCGGGTGCTGGCATCGCAGGCGGCCAAAACATACTCGACGGGTTCGCGTTCAGTCAGTTCGACGAAGAAGTTGAGCCAGTGGATGCCGGCATTGATGATGTCCCAGCCGGCGCATTGGATTTCGACCAGTTTCAGCTCGCCGATCTCGCCGCCGTGAACGCGTTGGAGGACCTGCGTGCTGTGGTCTGCCACGAGGAGGCCATGGGGTACGGCTATTGGGAGATTTCTGGCGCGTATTAGCTCCAGGATCTGACGCCCAGCTGAAAAACTGTCGGCCAGCGGTTTTTCGACGAGGATGCCTCGTAGTGGGAGCTGCAGGGCAGCCTGGGTCACTTCCAGATGGGAGGGCGGCCACGTGGATACGCAGACAATGTCTGTGGGGCAGGCGACAAATAGTTCGGCATAGTCAGGAAAAGTGCGGACACTGGGGTACATTTCCTGGACGGCGGCTCGCGCTTCGGCCTGGATATCTGCGACGGCAACGAGGTTGAAGCGCGGCGAGGCGGAGAGTCCGGCCATGCTGGCTCTGCCTCCCAGTCCTGCGCCGATGACAGCGGCTGTGTACTGGTGGGACATCATTCTCGCTCCTTACACAGAGCCAAGTTTCTGACTAGAACGGTATCCGCTTGGAAACGAGGGCCAATCAGCGCCACGAATTGCGTATGCGGCGCATAGAACCCCGGTTAAGAGGCAGATACTCATAAGTTACCTTTCGCGCCACGGCATTCTCCACAGCCCGAGTGAAAGGGAGCCTATAGCAATGACTGATAAGACTCCCAATTCCACCCAGACGTCGGTCTGGCCGGACAGGGACTTTTCAATTGCGTCCGCAGTATAGCGTAGAGGCGAAACATAGCCAATCAGCTTCATCAGGAGGGGGGCCTGGTCCATGGTGAAGTAGACGGGTGAGAGGGCGGCGAGGATGAGGGAAAGCATGCCGGTGGCGAGGTTGCCGGCCTGCGGAGAGGGGGCGAAGCTGACGAAGAAGAGGGTAAGGCCGCTGACGGCAAGGACGGTGAGGATGAGTGAGGGAGCGAGCGCCCAGCCGAGTCTGACGTCAACGCCGGCCGCGAAGGCGAAACCGAGGAGGATGACCACGGTGAGCGCGCCAGAGATGGAGGCGTGCGCGAGCGAGCCGAAAACGTAGGCGGCCTTGGAAACCGGCATGGTGATGAGCAGCCGGAGTGTGCCCAAAAAGCGCTGGCCGACGAAATTCTGGCCGACGAGCATGCCGATGGAGAAGGCAACGCCGAAGACAAGGGTGCCGGCCATGAGGCGGCGTAGCACCTGCGGGTCGTCGGGGGCGATGGCCCTGGTGACGTAGAACCAGGGCAGCGGGAAACCGGCGGCGAGCAGGACGGTTGCGTACCAGTGCTTGAGCGCGGGCAGGAAGTTGAGCTCGAAGACGGCGAAGGTATCGGAAAAGAATTTGCGGAAGCCGCCGGTCGCGTAGGGGCGTGCGGAGCCGTTAGGGCCGGAATCGGTGAGTTCAGGCATCGGGGGCTGGCCTGTCATTGAGGCCTCCTTTCCCGCCTGTGAGGCCGAGATAGACATCCTCGAGGGTTGTCCTCGAAACTGCGTATTCGCTAATGCCCCTGGCCTGGACCTGCTGAAGGAGCTGGGCGGCGCTGGCGCCGTAAAGGAGTTGTGTTCGGCCTTCCTCCAGAAAGGTGATCTTGTAGTCGAAGCCGTGGGCGGCGCGGAGGCTGGCGACGGTGTCGAGAGCCAGAAGCGCCCCTTCATGGATGATGCCGATCCTGTCACTGAGCGCTTCGGCCTCCTCCATTGAGTGGGTCGTGAGGAGGATGGTCGCGCCTCTGCGGCGATAGTCGCGGAGGAGATCCCACAGGTCGCGGCGGGACTCGGGGTCGAGGCCGACGCTTGGCTCGTCGAGGACGAGCAGTGGGGGATCGGCCAGAACTGCGATACCGACCAGGAGGCGGCGGCGAAGACCACCGGACAGTTGCTCGCCGGGTTTGTCCTTGTGCTCGTCGAGGCCGAGGTCTGCGATCAGTTCCGCGGCGCGGCTTGCGGCGGTACGCGGAGGCAGACCGCGCAGTTTGCCCAGGATACGCAGGTGGTGGCGAACGGAGAGACCCCAGTAGAAGTTGGTCTCCTGGGGGATTACGCCCATGCGGGCCTTTGCTTCGTTGGGGCGCGTGACGGCGTCAATGCCGAAAACACGGACTTCGCCGGATGTGGGGACAAGCTCGGTGGTGATCTGGCGGACAAGGGTGGTTTTGCCGGCGCCGTTTGGACCCAGAATCGCGAGCAGCTCGCCGCGCCGGACGGTCAGGCTGATATCCCGGTTCGCCCAGATTCCGTTCCGATAGCGCTTGTTCAGATTTCGCACTTCTACCGCTGCGGCCACGTTACTGCTCGGTCCGGGTGAGGAGAAGGACATAGGCGCCGGCTTGGGCAAGGTCTTAGCGTCTCCGCGATGTGTCTGCGGCTGCGTTCATCATAACTCGGAATAGGAGGAACGATCAAGGCAATCTGGCAGGCGGGGTGCGGTCCAAAATGGAGGCGAGTTTCGGGCCATCGCTGGGAGGTTCCCCTGCCTCCTGGAACAGGCTTCTCCTGACAACAACAATTCCGGACTGCGCCCCGCAGGCAAGGGGTCTATTTTTCTCCAGAGGATCGTGCGGGTATAGTATGGTTTTTGGGGTTTGGACCCACAGGCGTAGGGTGCGTCTTGGGGAAACTGTACCGGCAGCGATGGCTCGCAGATGGGTGGAGGGATCGAAATGAGTCTCATAGGCAGGGGTTTGGGGCGGCTTTTCCGGGGGGTCGCTTTGCTGTGGCAGGTTTGCGTATGCGGGCTTGCCAATCTCGTGCGGCGCCTCTCCAGGGGGAGCTGGGCGGACTATGCGCTGTTTGAGCTTTCGGGCCAGCTGCTGGAACGGAGGCCGGAGCGGCCCCGGCTTCTCTCGCGCCTTTCCATTGGCAAGCCGGGCCTCACAGTTGAGGATCTGCACGATGCCTTGCGGCAGATCGCGGGCGACCCGGATGTGAAGGGCGCGTTGATACTGGTCAAGGGCGCGCAGCTCAGCCTCGCGCAGGCGCAGACGCTTGCGGCTCTTTTCGACCGCTTTCGGGCGTGGAATCGAGAGCTGTATCCGGGCGGCGACGCGAAGAAGGTGGTTGTCTATCTGGAGTCGTGCGGCAATGCCGAGTATGTGATGGCTGCGGCCGCCGACCACATATATGTTTCGCCGCTGACCGAGTGGTCGGTGCTGGGTCTGCGGGCAGAGCCGGTCTTTCTGGCCGAGACGCTGCGCAAAATCGGCGTTGAGGCGGATGTGGTCAGGGTGGCCCCCTGGAAGACTGCGGCAGACAGTATCGCCCATTCGGAGATGAGTGACGCGCACCGGGAACAGCTGGAACGGCTGCTGGGGAGCTGGTATGGGGATATGGTCGCGGCAATCAGCGGCGGCCGCAACCTTGGCGAGGAGGAGGTCCACGCCGCAATTGACAGGGCGCCTTTGACCCCCGATGACGCCGCGGCGTTGGGGCTGGTGGACGGGAGCGTTTATGAGGACCAGTTGGCGGACGAACTTGGTGGCGGGAAAGAAGGGACGCGGATTGCGCCATTTGACCGGGTAAGCCGTCTGCTCTACCGCCGACCCCTTATGCGGCATAGAAAGAGGATCGGGGTGATTTCGCTAAGCGGCGTGATCACTTCGGGCAAGAGCCGACGGCTGCCAAGCGGCGTGCCGATTGTGGGCGGCAGCACTGCCGGCAGCGCTACGATCCAGCAGTTGGCGCGGGCGGCGCTGGAAGATGAGCGCATGGCGGGGGTCTTGCTGCATGTCGATTCCCGGGGCGGTTCGGCGCTGGCGAGCGACCTGATCTGGCGGGAGCTGACTCTGCTGAACAGGAAGAAACCGGTGGTGGCGTATATGGGTGATGTGGCGGCCAGCGGAGGCTATTACGTGGCATTGCCGGCGCGGAAGATCGTTTGCCAGGCGGCGACGCTGACAGGGAGCATCGGCGTGATCATGGCAAAGCTGATCACCTGCGGGGCGGAAAACAAGATCGGCGCGAACCGCGTGCCGGTGCAGCGGGGGCAGAATGCCGGCATCTACGCCGGCGACGGTCCGTGGCGAGAGGCGCAGCGGGAGAAGATTGAGGAGCAGATCGGACATACGTATCAGAATTTCAAGCGCCTGGTCGCGGCGGCGCGGCAGCTGGAGCCGGACTCGGTTGAAGAGTTATGCGGCGGGCGCGTATGGACGGGGAGGCAGGCGCTGCAGCATGGATTGGTGGATGAGATCGGAGACTTTTCAGCGGCGATTGAAAGGCTATGCGAAATCGCGGGTTTGCCGACGGACGGGACGGTTCCGGTCGTGCATGTGAAGACGGATATGAACCGGCCGCGTCCTCCGATCGCGGAAGGCAGTCTTGACCGGGTGACGGGCGGGGGCGGACTTGGTGAACTGACCGAGATTGTTCTGGCGCTCCTGCAGGGAGATGTTGCCTCAGTGCTGGGGCGGGAGCGGGTGTGGTTACTGGCCGATGGACTGCCGAAGCGCAGGCAATGATTCGCGGAGAGAGACATGTTCGATGTAGAAGAGGTCCGGAGGCAGTTCCCGGCGTTGAGTGAGCAGTTTGACGGCCGTCCGGCCGTGTTTTTTGACAACCCCGGCGGCACGCAGGTGCATGAGAGCGTCATAGAGACGATGGTTGACTATTTGACGCGCCGCAATTCGAATACGCACGGTCAGTTTGAGACCAGCCGGCGCACGGACGCAGTGATCGAGGGGGCGCATGGGGCGGTCGCCGATCTGCTGGGCTGCGAGGCGGACGAGGTTGTCTTTGGCAACAACATGACGAGCCTCGCATTTCATGTCAGCCGGTCCTTGGCTGGAGAGCTGGGGCCTGGCGACGAGGTGTTGGTTACGCGACTGGACCATGACGCGAACGTGATGCCGTGGGCGCTGGCGGCGGAGGAGCGGGGGGCGCGCGTCCGGTGGGCGGATGTGGACGTGGAGAGCGGGACGCTGGACATGGAGGATGTGCGGAGACAGATCACGGAGCAGACCAGGTTGGTGGCGGTGGGGTATGCCAGCAACGCGACGGGGACGATCAATGACGTGGGCACGATCGTGGGCTGGGCCGGGGAGGCGGGAGCGCTGACGTTTGTGGACGCGGTCCAATTTGCGCCGCACGGGTTGATCGACGTGAAGGCCCTGGGGTGCGATTTCCTGGCGTGTTCGTCGTACAAGTTTTTCGGCCCGCACAGCGGGCAGCTATACGGTAAGCGGGAACTGTTGGAGCGGCTGGAGGCATACCGGGTGCGTCCGGCCGGGGACAGACCGCCGGACAAGTGGGAGACGGGCACGCAGAATCATGAAGGGATGGCTGGAGTGACGGCGGCTATCGACTATCTGGCCGGTCTTGGGGTCGAGTACGGCGAGGCAGGGCCGGCTGAAAGCCGGAGGCGCAAGTTGGAGGCGGCCTGGAAGGTGATCAGCGCGTATGAGAGGATGCTGACCGAACGGTTAATTGAGGGCCTGCTTAGCGTGCCGGGGATCCGCATCTATGGTCTGACAGAGCGGGCTGATATGGGAAGAAGGGTGGCGACGGTCGCGTTGCGGAAACGGGGGACGACACCGGCGCGGCTGGCGCGGGCGCTTGCGGAGGAGAACATTTTCGCGTGGGACGGCAACTTTTACGCGCTGTCGGTGAGCGAGCGGATGGGTGTCGAGGGCAGCGGCGGCTGGCTGCGTCTGGGTCTGGCGCACTACAACACGGTGGATGAGATCGAGCGGTGTCTGCGTGTGTTGGACGGGGCGTGAACGGCAGTGGTCAGTGGTCAGTGGTCAGTGACTGCAGAGGGTTGTGGTTAGGGCCAGCAATCATGAGAGGCGAGAACAAGATTGCGCAGTCCATTGTTGTGATTGAACCCGAATTCGGTCACTCTTGTCCTGGAAGAGCCATTGACAGAGTCGGTACCGCGTGCTACTTTTGTACTGCATTTGTGATGCATTTGCGGCGCTACAGAGAGTAGAGATGCGGTACGCGCAGAGAAGCGGAACAGGAACACGGGATCGAGAATGCAGATGAAGTTGCATCATGTCATCATGGGGATCCTGCTGGTTGCCGTGTTTTGCACACCTGTCTTCGCGCCGGAGGGGTTAGAAGACGGGGAACGCATTGCGCGTCTAGAGGGCGCATACGAGCATTTGGCTACCAAGGCCGATGTGGAGGGCGTGCGAACCGAGTTGGTCGCCTTACGATCGGAAGTTCATGCGGCGGCACAGACGACTCAGGTTATCTTTGCGGTTATCGCCGGTTTTTTGTCTCTCGTTTTAGGCGGCGCGCAGGTTTGGATTGGGTTTATGCTTAGGGAAACGAAGCGTAGCGTCCCGGACGGATGACAAGGAACTGTCAACGCTTCGAACTCAGGCCGTGTCGTCACACCCGCAGGGATGCGGGTCTTTTTTGTTCGGAGAGGACTCTGGCATGGTTCCGGATAGATCTTTCCGGTGGGGTCGTTGCGGTAAAATGAATAGTCAAGCGTGAATAGCAAGCTAAAGAGATTCGATTGAATATGCCCTTGAACCGGAGGAGCTGTTCGAGCTTGATCCCTGGTCTATGGCTGAGCAGCGTGCAGGGCGCGGGCGGGGAGATGAATGCGGAGGGCGTCGAACTGCAGTGGTCGGAACTGCAGTGGCTCGTGGGTGGGGGGCGGGGATGCGCCGCGGGGCGGGCATACGGTGGATCGACGGGGAGGGCGCCCACAAGGGGCGCCCCTACAGGGTGGTGACGGCCTATGTAATGACGGCGGGGCGACCATGTAGGGGTGGCGGGACGGGGTGGCGGCGCAGAGGGCGTGACCTTTCGCCTGAACTGGCATTACCGTCGCTCCGCGAGTACACGACGCCAGAACCCCGTTAGCCACAAGGGAACTGAGTCAAGCCGGGATGGAATCTTGCTGTTTTGCGAAGGCGTTGACAGTGCAGCGAATACGCGCCTGGATCTCAATTAGAGCCGCGCGCGGGAATGCAATTGTGAAGGGGCGCAAATGGGCGACCCGATGGCCCTTTGGCAGGGAGCCGCGGAGGAATGGATATAACATGTATAGGAGGGCGCGCGTCCCGCCCGGGCACACGGGCTCTGGCGACTCCCGAACTGTGCGCGAACTGGTGGATGAGATTCTCAAGGGCGGCCGCGTGGCGTTCGAAACACGACGGCGGACGTACGGTTTCTAACAGATGAACAAAACGGAACTGCTCCAGCTCATTGCCAATCGGGAGAACTCACGCGTCGAACTCAAGCGCGACGACTGCCGCCCGGATGAAATTGCCAAGGAGATGTCCGCGCTGCTGAATCTCGAGGGCGGCGTCTTTTTTCTCGGTGTTGAAGACGACGGCGCCATCTCCGGGCTGACCAGAAGCCGTAGGGATGCAGAGGAGTGGGTGATGAACATCGCTCGCCAGAAACTCCAGCCTGTCATTATCCCCGTCTGGACTTGCATGGAAATTGGGGATGGCAGAGATATAGGTGTCACCGAGCTTGCCGCGGACAGCCCGGGAAAGCCGTACAAGGCAAGACGAGGCAGAGCCTGGGTGACGTTTGTCCGGGCTGGCAGCACCTCCCGGGAGGCGACGCGCGAAGAGGAAGGGCAGTTCTATCAGGCAGCCCGGTTGGTCCGATATGAGATCAAGCCGGTGCTGGACACTGGGCTGGAATCTCTCGACATGGACCGGATCGAGAACTACTACCAGGATGTCCTGAAGCGCTCACTGCCGGATCGGACGGACGTCGAGTACATGCGGCAACTCCTTCTCAACTCGGATCTTCTGGCTGAGGCGGGAAATGAAGTTTGCGCCACAGTCGCAGGGCTCCTGCTGTATGGCAAGAACCCGAACCGCCGTCTTCCCCAGGCCGGCGTGACCGCGGTTGCGTTTCCCGGTTTTGAAAAGGAATACAACACGGTTGATGAGGAGCGGATACGAGGACCTTTGACTCCGCGAGTTTCGAGCCGCGGCGCGGTGGTGGAAAATGGCGTAGTAGACCGCACGGTGGACTTCATCGTGCGCACCATGGGCAGCGTCGCGCACCTCGAAGGAGGTCGTCGAATCCACAGGAAGTCCTTCCCGTTAGACGCTGTACGGGAGGCGGTCGTGAACGCGGTGGCGCATCGCGACTACGGGCGCGAAGAGACCGACATCGAGGTATCGCTTTACCGGGATCGTTTCGAAGTGATTTCGCCGGGTCGTCTTCCAAACGGTGTCACGGTGGAGAAGATGAAAGAAGGCGTGGTCCGTGTGGCCCGCAATGAGTTGGTCAAGGAAATCCTCCGCGACTACCGCTACATAGAGCACTACGGAATGGGAGTCCGCAACCGGATCATCAACTCGATGCGGGACCACAATGGCACGGAGCCGGACCTGGTGGAGGGAGATGATCGCTTCATGGTGCGGCTGTGGAATTCACTCTGACTGCCATGATGGCGATATCCAACGGACTCGTCGCGGCTGATCAGTTCCCATAACCGCTGAAGTCGCTACGGATACACAATCTGCGTCTGGTCGCAGTGGAAGCCGTTGTGTGCGCCCATCTGGGGCAATTCTGGCGTCCGACAAAGTGACCGCTGCCGTGCAGGCCAGACAATCCTCCTTCTTCCCGTCCGCGCCGTCAACATAATCACAACCCAATCTCAGTATCCCAGAACTTTCCTGCTGCCGACTTCATCCTTCGGACATTCTGTAGCAGGTCGGAACTGCAGTGGCTCGTGGTCGGTGGGCAGGAGCGGCGAGGAGGGGGGCGCGGGCGCGGTGGGTTTCGCATTGGACGGGATGCGTAGGATCATCGTGGGCAAATTCAAACGAATTGCTAATACTCGCCCAATACCATACATACACAAGTTTTTTATAATGATAGGTGAGAATTAAAGCGAAGGGTGAAAAACAGTTCATATCAGGAGTCATGGGCTGGGCGGCTGAAGCGCGGAGCGGACGGGGCGCCCGGCGTCATTTCGTACAGGAGGCCAACGACAGATGGCAAAAATCATCGGAATTGATCTGGGCACAACCAACAGCGTGATTGCTGTGATGGAGGCGGGCAACCCTGCCGTGATCGCAAATGCGGAGGGGAACCGGACGACGCCGTCGGTGGTGGCTTTTTCGAAGAGCGGCGAGCGGCTGGTGGGCGTGACCGCGAAGCGGCAGGCAGTGGTGAACCCGGAGAACACAGTTTACTCTGTCAAGCGATTGATGGGCCGTCACATTGACGATCCGGAAACGAAGCGGACGCAGGCGATGGTATCCTACGCCAGTGTCGAGGGGCCGAATCACGACGCGCGGGTGCGGGTTCCGATTAAGGACAAGGTGTATACGCCGCAGGAAATCAGCGCGATGATTCTGAGTAAGCTCAAGCGGGATGCGGAGTCCTATTTGGGCGAGGACGTGAAGCAGGCGGTCATCACGGTGCCGGCCTACTTCAACGACAGTCAGCGTCAGGCGACCAAGGACGCCGGACAGATAGCCGGGTTGGAGGTGCTGCGCATCATCAACGAGCCGACGGCTGCGGCGCTGGCCTACGGTCTGGACAAAAATGAGGACGAGACGATTCTGGTTTTTGACTTGGGCGGCGGCACGTTTGACGTTTCGGTGCTGGAGGTTGGCGACGGTGTCATCGAGGTAAAGGCGACCAACGGCGACACGCACCTGGGCGGCGACGACTGGGACGAGGCGATCGTGCGGTGGCTGATCGACGAGTTCAAGCGAGAGCAGATGATCGATCTTGGCCAGGACCGGCAGGCGCTTCAGAGACTGCGGGAGGCTGCGGAGAAGGCGAAGATTGAGCTTTCGAGCACACCGCAGACGGAGATCAATCTGCCCTTTATCACGGCGGACAGCACGGGGCCGAAGCATCTGCAACTTACGCTGACGCGCAGCCAGTTCGAGCAGTTGACGTCGGTTCTGGTTGAACGGTTGAAGAAACCGTTCCATGCGGCGCTGAAGGACGCGAGTCTGACTCCCGGCGAACTGAATGAGGTTGTACTGGTTGGTGGGTCGACGCGGATGCCGATGATCCAGGAGCTGGTCAGCACGCTGACGGGCAAAGAGCCGCACAAGGGCGTCAACCCGGATGAGGTGGTTGCGGTGGGCGCCGCGCTGCAGGCCGGTGTGCTCGGCGGCGAGGTAAAGGACTTGCTGCTGCTGGACGTGACGCCGCTGAGCCTTGGGTTGGAGACGTTGGGCGGTGTCATGACAACATTGATACCCCGCAATACGACGATTCCGACGAAGAAGACGGAGACGTACAGCACGGCGGAAGACAACCAGACCGCGGTGGACATTCACATTTTGCAGGGCGAGCGCCCGATGGCGCGCGACAACAAGACGCTCGGCAATTTCCGGCTGGACGGGATTCCACCGGCGATGCGGGGCGTGCCGCAGGTCGAGGTGACCTTTGATATTGACGCCAACGGCATTATGAATGTGGTGGCAAAGGACAAGGCGACGAGCAAGGAGCAGAGCATCCAGATCACGGCCTCCACCAATCTGAGCGACGATGAGGTGGATCGTTTGGTCCGGGAGGCCAAAGAGAATGAGACTGTAGACCTGCAGCAGCGGCAGTTGGTGGAGAGTCGCAACGCCGCGGACAGCCTGATCTACGCCACCGAGAAATCCATGGGCGAGTTGGGCGACAAGGTGCCGCTATCTGATCGGGAGCGGATCGAACAGACGATCGTGGAACTAAGGGCGGCGATGGAGGGTGATGACCATGAGCGAATCACCAGCCTGACAGAGCAATTGCAGCAGGCGAGCTCTGCCCTGGCCCAGCAGGTATACCAGCAGCAGGCTGAAGAGAATGGAGCCGGGCCGGGCGCAGCGGGCGAGTCTGATGGCCCGGGCGCCGCTGACGAGGACGATGTGGTGGAAGGCGAGTTCCGTCAGGTGTAGGCTGCGGTTGGAGCCAGGGTTGCCAGCCTGGGAGCAGGAACGATAAGATGGAGAGAAACCGGGCGCCCTGTGCCCGGTTTCCCGTCATTGGTCTTGGTATCGATTTCCAAATGACAGCGTTTGCCGCACGCGGCGCGAAGGGGGCATGCGGCGAAGGCCAAGTGAGTGGAGAGCGAATCAGTGGACTATAAGGACTATTACGCGGTTCTGGGGTTGCGTCGCAAGGCGAGCGCCTCTGAAATTAAGAAGGCATACCGCAAGCTGGCCCGAGAGTACCACCCTGATGTCAACAGCGGCGATGCGGCCGCGGAGCAGCGGTTCAAAGAGATCAATGAGGCGTATGCGGTTCTGTCGGACGAATCGAAGCGGCGGACGTACGATAAGTTTGGGGCCCAGTGGAAGCAGTACGAGCAGAGCGGGCAGAGTTTCGATTGGTCTCAGTGGTACAATGCCGGCGGCGCGGAGCGGCAGCAGGGCCGGGCGGTCAGTCCTGAAGAGTTTGAGCAGATGTTCGGCGGCATGGCCGGTGGCGGCGGCACATTTTCTGATTTCTTTCAGCAGCTGTTTGGCGGCGGCGCGGCGCAGCCGCGCAGAGGATTCCGGCAAGGGCCTCAGCAGAGTTTCGGACGCCCCAACAGCGACCAGGCGGTTCCGGTGGAGATCGCGCTGGAAGAGGCATTTTGCGGGACAAAGCGGACCGTGCAGCAGGGAGAGTCCCGCTTCGAGGTGACGATACCGCCCGGCGTCAGAACCGGTTCGAAGGTTCGGGCCGGCGACCTGATGATGACTGTGTCCGTCCAGCCGCACAAAGATTTCAGGATAGAAGGGCGGGATTTGCGCACGAAGGTACCCGTGGACCTTTTTGTTGCGCTCCTGGGGGGCGAGGCGCGCGTGCCGACAATGCAGGGCGCGGTGGCGTTGACGATCCCGCCGGACACACAGAACGGGAAGGTTTTCCGGCTCAAGGGCCAGGGCATGCCGGATGTGAAAGACAGCAAGAATCGAGGAGACTTGCTGGTCGAGGTGGTGGTCGAGCTGCCTGTGCCACTCAGTGTGGAAGCGAAACGGCTTGTCGAGAACTTGAAGAGGGAATCGCCGGATATCGGGCCGCCGATGTAGGCGCCGTATTCGAATCGAACGCAGTGCGTGGGGCTCGCTGCGCGGCGGCGCCATGGTCCTGAGAGCGGGTGGTCGAGGTTGAAGAATAGGGTTGGCCGCTGTCAGGCCTGGAGGCATGGCAGCGTCAGGTTCGGCGCGTTGCCGGCTCTGCGCGAGACGGAATGGCTCGTCGCCTGGCCACGGGGCAGCCGCGCAGGCGCCGTGCGGAATGACTGGCAGCCGCGCGCCGGAAGCTCGAATCAGCGGCGGGCATATGGGGACGGAATTGATGGGACCGGCAACCCGTGGGAGGCAGCGGTCGGCCTTTGACAAGCGTTTCGCAGGCGTTGGGACAAAGCAACGGCGCGGCGGGCGACAGAGACGCGGATTCGCCATGTCGTGTGTGGTTGGCCTGGCGATAGCGGCTGTTCTGACCGCTTGCGGAAGAGGGTCGGCAGCGACGACAGAAGAACAGGACGACGTCATTGTTGCGCCCACGCCTTCGCCGGCGGCAGAACTCCCGACCGGAACACGCCCCCCCACAGCCCCGCCGCCGACTCCGACCCAAACTCCACAACCGGTACAGGAACAGCCTCTCTTTCCGACGCCGGAGATCGATCTGACCGACTACACAGTCTATCGCGGCACGTTGCTGGACGCATTTGCGGAGGATGCGGACCGGCTGCCGGGCGCGCCCCATTATTTCATTCAGGTCCGCCTTTTGCCGGGCGAAATACCAAGGCTGGAGGGCGTGCAGCGTGTGCGGATCACCAATCAGGAACAGACCAGCCTGAACGAACTGTATTTCAGGCTGTATCCCAATTTGCCTGCCTACGGAGGCACAGCGGAGGTCAGTCGGGCGCTGGTGGACGGTCAGTTGGCGCACGTCGGACATATTCCCGATGGATCGGCGGCGCGCATACCGCTTGCCGGAGGGCTGGCCGACGGGGCGACAGCGGACGTAACGCTCTGGTTCAGCGCGACGCTGCCGACGCAGGTGGCAGCCGGCACGGCGGGAGCGGGCCTATACGGGTTTGTGGAAGGCGTCTATGATCTGGCGGGCTTTTATCCCACACTGGCGGTCTTTGACCACAGGGGATGGGACCTGGACGCCGGTGCCAGCTTCGGTGATTCCTTCTTTGCGGACATTGGTTTCTACCAGGTGGAGTTGACGGCGCCCCAAGGATTGTCGGTGGCGGCGAGCGGCTCGACGCTGGCGCGGGAAACGAACGGTGACGGTACGGCGACGTGGCGGATGGCGGCGGGGCCGGTACGCTCATTCTTCGCAACGCTGACCGACCGCTGGGAGGCGATCAGCGGCGAGGTTGATGGGATTCAGGTCAACTCGTATTATCCGGTGGGGGGTCTGGCGTCGGCGCAGACGGCAATGAACTTGACAACGGCGAGCTTGCGGGTCTTTAACCGTTTGTTTGGACCTTATCCGTATCGCGAGCTGGATGTCGTACCGTTGCCGACGACCGGTTTTGGGATGGAGTATGCGGGGATCCTTGGACTGGCGGCCAACTTTTATGGGGAGGCCGGGGGAGGCTTCGGCATTGCGATGCCGCACGAGGTTGCGCACCAGTGGTTCTTCAATCTGATCGGCAACGACCAGCCGGAAGAGCCGTGGCTGGACGAGTCTCTGGCCAACTATGCGGTCTATCTTTACTATGAGGCGGTGAACTGGCCGGAGATGCAGGCGGCCATGATGGAGAATGTGTTTCGCTATCGCTACAATGCGGCGCGAAACCTGGGTATAGACAGGCCGGTCGGTGGCCCGGTTCTGGGGTTTGATCAGAGCAATTATATCAACATCATATATAGCAAAGGCCCTCTCTTCCTGCACGCTGTGCGGGAGCGCATGGGCGACACAGCATTTTTCGCGGCCCTTTTGGACTATGCGCAGACGAATCGCTACGGCATCGCCTATGCGGATGACTTTCTGGACGCTTTGCGGCGGCACAGCAGTACACCGATTGATGATCTGATCGTTCTCTGGATTTACGGAGAGTGAAGAGACGATAGATGAGAAGAGCTCCCCTTGCCTGGCTGGACCGGATAGGACAGGAGAGCGCCGCTGGCATCCTGGCCCAACAGGCGCACCGTCCCTGGCCCCTGCCTGTTCGCCCGTGGCACATGTTTCAGTCATGGCAGGACCTGCTGTTTGCCCACTGGCCCATGCCCGCCTCCCGGATCGCAAAGTTGACGCCGCCCGGCCTGATGCTGGACACGTACGCGGGCGAGGCGTGGGTGTCGGTGGTCCCATTTCGAATGTCGGGCATACGGCAGCGTTTTACGCCGGCTGCGCCGTGGATTTCGGCATTTCCGGAACTAAATGTGCGCACCTACGTAAAGAGTTGCAGTGTGAGGGAGCCAAGGCCGGGCGTGTTCTTTTTCAGCCTGGACGCGGGCAACCCACTGGCGGTCTCGATGGCGCGGAGGACCTATCATTTGCCGTATTTCCGGGCGAAGATGCGTTGCAGAAAGGAAGATGACGGCATACGCTATAGCAGCCGGCGCACGCACAGGGGCGCGCCGGAGGCGGAGTTCCGGGCTTTCTACCGACCGACAGGGCCGGTCCATCAGGCGGCTCCCGATTCATTGGAGCGGTGGCTGATGGAGAGATACTGCCTGTACAGTGTTGACAGAAAGGGGCGCGTGTATCGTGGGGAGATTCACCATGCTCCCTGGCCGCTGCAGCCGGCAGAGGCGGAGTTCGAGCGCAATTGGGTGGCGCAGGGGCACGGGATATTTCTTCCGGATACGAAGCCGCTTCTGCATTTTGCCAGGAAGCTGGATGTGCTGACTTGGCAGATAGAGGAAGTCATTGAATGAACGCAGGTGCCGAGATATTTGACGCTGTTTTGAATCTGCTACGCGGTGAGGCCCTTCAGGAATGGGGCTTCTGGAGCTATCCGCTGCTGATTGGTCTGGTGATCCTGGAAGGGCGGATGGTGACACTGCTGGCTGTGGTGGCGGCCTCGTTGGGATATATGCAACTGCCGCTGGTTATGATCAGCACCATCGTTGGCGGCATCGTTGCTGACGGCCTCTGGTACTTGCTCGGCTACAAGTACGGAAAGGAGCCTGTGCTGCGCTATGGCAGATGGCTGGGTCTGCGGCGTCATCATCTGGAGCGGCTGCAGGGGGAGATGCAGGAGCACGGGCCCAGACTGCTGTTCTTTGCCAAGGCGTTCTCGGTGCTTGTAATTCCGGCGCTGGTTGCGGCAGGAATGACGCGCGTGCCTTTTCGGCGCTGGTTTTCAATCGTTCTGCTGGGTGAGCTGCTGTGGGTGCCGGCGCTGGCGGTCGTTGGCTACCAGACGACGGAGGTGGTGCGCCGGGTGGAGTCGGGTCTGCACTACCTGCCGCTGGCAGGCGGCGCGGCGCTGGCAGCTCTGATGCTGATGGCGGCACGCCGCATGAAGGCGGGACGAGCAGGGGAAAGATCCGTTCGAAGCCGGCAGGGCGTTGGGTGGAGACTTCCGGTGTCCTGGCCCGACGCCTATATTGCCTATCAGACGGAGGTTGCGCCGATTTTGCGCAGTTATGGAAGCATCGCGGCCTTCAGCTTGAGTCAGGTTGTTTCGCCATTGCGGCAGGAGATGGCGGTGGCGAGGGTTTCCGGTCGGAGGGGATACAGAGACGTATATTACCGCGGTTGGTAGGGAAAGCGGGAGCGGGACGCGAACTGAACGAGGGTCAACAGCTCCGAATTGGGGTGAGGGAAGCGAAGGGAGAGTAGCAGACGGCTACTCTCCCTTCGCTTTTCTGCTGGCTATTCGACGCAGAAGGGCAGATTTACGTCGTCGAGGTCGTTATGGCGCACGCGGCTCAGGCTTACGGGCATGCAGCCGCTGAGCCGGTTTGCGCCGAGACCGAACCCTTGCAGGCGCGCGAGGTTGCCCAGTGCCGATGGCACTTCCCCGCTCAGCTGGTTCTCCTGCAGGTAGAGCCAGGTCAAGTGAGCAAGGTTCCCCAGTTCAGGGGGTATCGAGCCGCTCAGTTCATTTTCGCGCAGAAACAGGATTCGCAACTGGATCAGACGGCCGAGTTCGGGCGGGATTGGACCGCTGAGCTCGTTTTCGTCCAGGTCGAGGACGCGCAGCTGGACCAGATTGCCGAGTTCGGGCGGGATCGGACCGCTCAACCCGTTCTCGTCGAGATAGAGGGTGCGGACCTCTGCGAGGTTGCCCAACTCTGGTGGAATCGGGCCGCTAAGGCTGTTTTCCTCAAGGGAGAAGAGACTCACGTTTACCAGATTGCCCAACTCAGGCGGAATGGGGCCGGTCAGGCGGTTCTCTTCGAGGTAGAGCGTGCGCAGCTCGATCAGGTTTCCCAGCTGCGGAGGTATGGCGCCGGATAGCCGATTCTCATCGAGGAAGAGGGTCCGCAACGCGGTGAGATTTCCGAGTTGGGCCGGGATGGGCCCGTTGAGCTGGTTTCCGGTGAGGTCCAGTCGTTCCAGGTTGGCCAGGTTACCCAGATCCGGAGGGACCGGGCCCGTCAGCCGGTTTCGGTCGAGGTCCAGGGTGGTCAGGTGGGTCAGGTAACCGATTTCGGGCGGAATTGGACCGGTGAGTTGATTGTCATCGATCACCAGTCTTTTCAGGTGGGAAAGGCGCCCGATCACGGCCGGAATCGAACCGCTCAACTGATTTCCGCGCAGATCCAGGCTGGTCACGCGGCCGTTGACGTCGGTGGTTACGCCGTACCAAGCGTTGAGCGGCTCGTCGCTGAGCCAGTTCTCACTGTTGACCCAGTCGTTTCCGCCCAGGGCAATGTAGAGGGAAGTGAGGGCTGCGCGGTCAAGACCCTGCAGCGACTGATGCGTCAGGGTCCTCAGGGAGACGCGGTACAGCGTGAAGAGCAGGTCGCCGTCCAATCCAAAGAGGGTCTGTGTTTCAGGCTCCAGCTCCGCGGGCGCAGGGCAGAAGGACAGGTCCAACGGGTCGCGATCGATAGACGCGGCGCTGCGCCAGCTATCGGGAATGCAGCCGGTCAGTTGATTTCCTCCGATACTCCACTCGTGCAACTGGAGGATGCCGCCCAACTCCGGCGGGATTTCGCCGCTCAGGGTGTTTCCTGCCAGCTGCAGCGACTGCAGGCGCGCCAGGTTGCCCAGTTCGGGGGGGATCGGGCCGCTTAACGCATTGTCATTGAGCAGCAGCGTCCGCAGCTGGGTCAGGTTGCCCAGTTGCGGCGGGATCGGTCCGCTCAGCCCGCATTCGTCCAGGTAGAGCGAGCGCAGCTCGGTAAGGTTGCCCAGTTCGGGGGGAATGGGACCGCTCAGATTATTCTCGTCGAGATCGAGCGAGCGCAGTTGCGTGAGGTTGCCCAATTCGGCTGGAATCGGTCCGCTGAGGTTATTCTCCTCCAGAGACATGGCCCGCAGGTGGGTCAGATTGCCCAGTTCTGGCGGAATTTCGCCACTCAATTGATTCTCTTCGATGAACATTGTCTGCAGATTGGCGAGGAAACCCAACTGGGGCGGGATTGCGCCGATCAGCTGGTTTTCATCGAAGTAGAGCGTCCGCAGCTCTCTGAGGCCGCCGATCTCAGGAGGGATGGACCCGCTCAACTGATTGCCCGAGAGGTCCAGCCGTTCCAACAGTTTGAGGTTGCCCAGTTCGGGAGGAATCGACCCGGTAAGCTGGTTTCTATCGAGGTCCAGCCACTGCAAATGGGACAGATTGCCCAGTTCGGGAGGAATCTCTCCGCTGAGGAGGTTGTCGTCGACTACCAGTTGTTC
This sequence comes from Caldilineaceae bacterium, assembly GCA_022824685.1. GTDB lineage: Bacteria > Chloroflexota > Anaerolineae > Caldilineales > Caldilineaceae > Bin5. Next base: position 16,753 of record JAJDZJ010000009.1, on the reverse strand, counting down.
CAACTGTGTGAGGGAGCCCAGCTGGGGCGGAACGGCGCCGTTCAATCGATTTCCGCGAAGGCTTAGCCGGGTGACGCGCCCGCTGTCGTTTGTTGTGACGCCATACCATGCACTGAGCGGTTTGTCGGTCAGCCAGTTCTGATTGTTCACCCAGTTGTCGCCGTCGGTGTCGTGGAAGAGCGCGGTCAGGGCCTCGCGGTCGGGATCGCCCTCGGGCAGGTCATCGCTTTGGGCATAGGCGGTTGTCACTGCCACAGCTTGGGTGAGCGTGATCAGAAGGGCGATGCGCAGAAGGGCGCCGCGGCAAAAGGATGGAGCGATGAGTCGTCTCAGTTTCATGGTTGAGGATCCTCGTCGGGCAGTAGACGGTTTCCAGCAGATGTGTTTGCAGCCAATCTGGCGCAGTATGAAGGGTCGAAGGCCGGCTGGCATCCGGGAATCATTCGACTCGGAAGGAATCGACTATCTGCTCTATCACCGGTTGGTTGGCGGCGGCGGCGTCCGGGCGGGAGGCGATGATAAGAAGATAAGCGGTCTGGTTGGCTCGCAGGATGGTCATGTCAAGATGAGCGGTCAATTGATGCGTTGGCTCGCCCAACTGCATGGCAGCCGTTGCCCTGATGGCCGGACGCGCGTTGCTTGCGCCCAATTCGGCTGCTATCAGCTGCGTATCGTCCCAAGCCGTGATGGAGTGGGCCACGAGGGCAAGCCACTCATCATCGGACACGTTTTCCGGCAGCGGCGCGGTGGACACGATCAGGAAGGTCGGAAAGATCGGGACGGTGTACATGCTGTCCGGGTCCACCTCTACGGCAAAGATCCCAAGAGTCTCTCCCGCCGGCGAATCCAGAAAGGCCTGCAGTTGCTGCATTGCCAGTTCGCCGCGGAGGAGGCCTGTCACACGGTCCAGGTCTCCCTCCTGCAGGTCGAAAGTTTGCCAGTTGACTGGCACGGCAAGAGAGTAGCCCAGGCGCCCGTCAACGATGGGTATCCAGAACCTGGGAAGCGCGGCGGCGGGAGCTGACGCTGATAGACCGGGCAGGTCACAGGCTTCGTTCGCCTTCTCGGTTTGAGTGGGCTCTCGGTCTTCCACCTGTTCGGGCAGGAAAGGCCGAAAGGTTTGGACGATCTGGTGAATCACAATTCGTTTAGCCAAGGCGTTGCTGAGCCGGGTTGCAGTTGTCAGCGTATATGCCGCCTGGTCAACGCGGACGATGGTTACGTCGAGCTGGGCGGTCAGGCCAGCGCCCTGGCCTCCCAATTGGTAGACGGCGGCGGCTCTGACCACGGGCAGGTCGTTGAGCGTGCCGAGCCTGACACTTTCGATCCGGACTTCGCCCAGCGCTGAGATTGACTCTTCAACGAGGGCAACCCACTGTTCGTCGGACAGACCGTCTGGGAAGCTGGCGACTGAGACGTTGAGGAAGGTTGGGAAAGGCGGGAGGGCGAACAACTCGCTGGGGTCGGAATCGACGGCTAAGAGCCCGAGGTTTTGGCCTGCGGGCGCGGCCATGTATTTGCGCAACTGTTGGGACGCGGCGCGACCGCCGAGCAGGCCGGCAATTCTGTCCAGATCTCCGGCCTGCAGGTCGAAAGTCAGCCAGTTGGCGGGCAGGGCGAGGGAGTAGCCAAGGGAGTTGTCGATATACTCTTTCCATCCAGGCGGAATCGCGGCGGCGGAGACGGAGGCGGGCGCCGGCGCGACTGAGCGATGCGCCACAGGCGCCGGGGCACCCGTCAGCCAGGCCGGTTGGACGGGAGAGGCACCCGGTGGCTCGGTCTGGGTGGCGGGTGACAGTTCCTGCGCCGACAGATGTCCTGCCGACGCGGTCAGTGAGATGAGTAGCGCTGTCGTGACGGCCAGGAGGCGTGAACTGTACATATTCGTGGTTCCTTGGACGTTGGGAACGGGTGTCCCGGTTCTGTCAGCACAGGGTGGAGAAACAGGTGACGAAGGCAACCATGCCTAAGCATCCGCCAGTCCAGGCAGGGGGGAAATGGAAAATCAATCCGGTTCCCTCTCTGGCGTTACGAATCCTGTGGTGAGGCCAGGTGGGCCGACCTCGAGACAGCGATGCCGTGCGGTCGCGCCGAGAACCATGATGGGGCCGGCGCTCTCCGCAGGGCAGGCGATTCGATTGCAGATATAGAGTACATAACAACTGGCGCAGCCGTCAACTTCACGCAGGAATCACCAGCAGCGCCGGGGATTCAAGACTCGGGCCTGTTTCCGGTCTGGGGCGGGGTGGGGATTGGTGAGGATCGCGTGCCCCGGACCGCTGGCGCGTAAATGGACCTGAAACGGTACCGAATTGGCGCCCGTACACCTGTTCGGGCAGTTGGAAGGCAGGTCATTGGTATGTTAGTCTGTTGCAGGGCTGACAGCCGTGGATTGTGTTGGGCAATGGGCAAGAGGAGAAACTCTCAGACCCAGTTGCCCACCGAGCGAATTCAAGTTGGGCTACGTGCGTAAAAGAAACAAAACCTCTTATCGCGGCTTCACGTTTCCCCAGAAAAGTTAGATGGTCGACCAGCTCATGGCGAACGGGACGCGGGTGCGGCTGGGGTTTCCCGTCAAGGTGCTGGGCGCGTCGGGGCTGCGGTCACATGACAGCCGGCGCTGGCAGAACAAGCCTCACTTGAGCGTCAGTCTGGTCTATCTGCGCGACATATTTCTGTACCTGGCGCGGAAGGAGATCCGGTTCTATCGGATGGCCGGCCAGCTTGCGCCCTATCTGACCCACCCGGACCTGCCTTCGTTTCACAATCAGATTGAGGAATGCTCGACGGAACTGGCGGCCATTGGGGACATGGCGCGGCAGCAGCGCGTGCGCCTGACGTTGCATCCGGGCTTTTACGTGCGGTTGAGTCACCCGGACCCTGCTCTGGTCTCGCGTTCGAGCCTGGAGCTGGCTGCGGCGGCCTCTTTGTTGGATGGGATGGGCCTGGATGCGTCGAGCGTGGTTGTAATTCATGTGGGCGGAGGCGGCGAGGACGTGCCAGCGGCATTGGACCGATTCGCGCGCACGGCCAATCTATTGCCGGAACATGTGCGAAAGCGTCTGGTTCTGGAGAACGGGGACCGGCAGTTCGGTCTTCGAGACGTACTGTGGGCGCACAGGAGGACGGGGATACCGGTTGTTTTGGATACGCTCCACCACCGCTGCCACAACCCGGACGCGATCCCGCAGCTGGATGCGCTGAAGATTGCTTTGGCGACGTGGCCTGGGGATGTACGCCCAAAGATCCACGTCAGCAGCCCGCGCACTGCGGTGCGTACTCTTTTTCGGGACGGCAAGGCCCGCTTGCAGATGCCTCTGCCGCACCAACACAGTGATTTTCTGCACCCGTTTGAGGTCATCGAACTGCTGCAGGCGGCGGTTTCAGCGCGACTGCGGTCATTCGATGTCATGCTGGAGGCCAAGGCGAAGGATGTTGCCCTCTTGCGCCTGCGGGAGCAGATCGGCAAGTATGCGCCGCGACTGATGGGGCACGTACATTAGGGAAGAGGGTGGGGATTTGTCTCAGGAATATACAGACCCTTACGAATTGCGGCGGACAGTGCTTGTGGCGGTTGTCAACAACGAGGCCGATCTGCGAAGGGCGGCATCGGAGGGCTGGTATCGCATTCCGCAGCGGCGAGCGCCGCGGCGGGTCGGGGCAGACTACCTGGCGTTCTACCAGACAGGCGCATTCGGGAGCAGGTCGGAAGCTCGTACGATCAGCTATTATGCGGCGATTCGCGGCTATCAGTTGCTGTCGCGCGCCGAGCTTCTCCCTGAGGAGGAGGGCCATGCGCGGGCGGATGAGTATTATTTTCGTATCGAGATTGGCCCGCTTTTGCGATTGGCGCAGCCGGTTGCGGCAGCGACGTTTCGACGCCTGACCTTTATGCACACGACGTTGGAGCGTCTGTTACGCGCGCAGGATGTTACGGAGCTGAAGCTAGAAGGAGAGCCGTTTCAAGCGCTCTGGAACGCGCTGCGCGCCAACCGGCTGAGGCCGCTTCCCAATCGATTGGCGGGAGAATGGCCGGTGGATATCGCTTTGCGCGTGCGCAACGGATACCTGGGCATCCGGCTGGATGAATCCAGCGATATGCGTGAGGTGTCTGGGCCGCTGGACAGGTGGACAATTCTACGAATCCCCGAAAGCCGAGTGGCAACTGACCTGGCCGGTTGTTTACGGGAGGTCGCCGGGGCGCTTGTGGATCTGGGGGGCTCGCTTGACGCGAAGCCGGGTCGGGAGATTGTGTTGTAGCGCAGGGGAGATGGGGAGGGGATTGGAATGGAACTGAATGTCAATGGAAGAAGCTATACGCTGGATGTCCCCGCGGAAGAAAGACTGTTGTGGGTGCTGCGGGACTGGCTGGGGCTGACCGGAACCAAGTTCGGTTGCGGCGTCGGGATCTGCGGCGCGTGCACCGTTCATATAAATGGGGCGGCGGTTCGATCGTGTCTGATGCCGCTGGCCGCGGTTGCGGGGGCAGAAATCCGGACGATTGAAGGTCTGGCGGAGAGGGATGGGAGCGGAGAGCTCACGCTGCATCCTGTCCAGCAGGCGTTCATCGATCACCAGGTGCCGCAGTGCGGCTGGTGCATGAGCGGCCAGATCATGCAGGCGGTTTCGTTTCTGGAACGGAATCCACTTCCGTCTGAGGAGGAGACCGTGCGGGCGATGAGCGGGAACTACTGCCGCTGCGGTTGCTATGTGCGCATCCTGCAGGCGGTACAGCAGGCGGCCGGGAGGGCGGGTGAAGAGGAGGCGGCGATATGAACCAGGAACGCGATGCAGACGGACTGGTCGAGGCGCAGGCCGACTCGATTGAGGAAAACAGTGAGGAAGGAGGGGCGGATGGACGAGAACCTGTCCCGCCGCGGAAACGGCGCTGGAGACTCTCGCGGCGCGGTTTTCTGATCGGACTGGGGGCGGCGGGAGCCGGCCTGGCCGTGGGCGCATATTTCGGAAGACCGGTTCTGCACGAAGTCATGGCGGAGAGCTTTGCGGAGGCTGAACACGCGGGGAGCAGTTTCATGCAGTTGCCTGATGATCCGCCGCTCTGGCTGGAGGTATTGGAGGACAGCCGTATACGCCTCTCTCTGACCAAGGCGGAGATGGGACAAGGCGTTCACACGTCGATCGCGCAGATTGCGGCTGAGGAGTTGGGAATCAGCTGGGAAGATCTGGTCGTGGTGCAGGCTGATACATCTTCCAGACTGGTGGACAGTTTCGGTACGGGCGGCAGTTTTTCGGTTGCATCCAGCTTCGGGCCGCTGCGCCGAGCGGCTGCGGGCATGCGCAATCTGCTGCAGCGGGAGGCGGCGGCGATCTTAGAGCAACCGGAGAATGCTCTGCTGGTTGAAGGGCGGGGGTTTGCCGTCGCTGACGACCGTGAGAAAAGGGCCGACTTCCACCGGCTAGCTGCGGCGATTACTGACTGGGACCTACCTGACGAGGAGGCGCTGCAGCTGAAGCAGGCAGATGAATACACGGTAATTGGCCAGTCGGTTGGTCGCATCGATATTCCCGACAAGGTGACGGGGCAGGCAGTTTACGGCTATGACATGCGCGTACCCAATATGCTGTACGGTGCTGTGGCGCGGCCGCCTACGCTGGAAGCGAAACTGCTCAGCGCGTCACCGGGCGAGGCGGCAAAGATGGAAGGCATCGAGACGTTCCTGATCGATGTGGAAAGCGGATTTGCAGGGGTGGTGGCGAACTCCCGTAGTGCGGCCTGGTCGGCGGTAAAGGCGATGGAAACGGAGTGGGATGAAGGGCATTTGTGGCAGCAGGAGGAGATCGAGGCGCTGATCGAGCCGGCCGGAGAAGGCGGAGTCACGATCCAGCGTGAAGGCAATGCGGCCGGCGTGCTGGGGAAGGAGGCCGCGATTTCGGCCACCTATCGTTCACCGTTTGCCGTGCAGGCCTCGCTCGAGGCGCCGGCAGCGCTTGCCGATGTACAGGAAGGCCAGGTGACGGTTTGGGTTTCGACTCAGTCTCACGAAAGGGCGAAGGGGTTGATCGCCGAAGCCCTGGGCGTGGATGCCGACACCGTTCAGGTGGTTCCAACCTATCTCGGTGGCGGTTTTGGCGGCAAGCTTGATACCGGAGTGGCGATTGAAGCGGCACGCCTGTCCAAGGCGGCTCGCGCGCCGGTCCATGTGGGATGGGATCGAAGCGAAGCGATGCTTCATGGCTACCTGCGACCACCGACGAAAAGCGTTCTCTCCGGCGCCGTGGACGAGTCTGGACGGATCATCGCGATGGAGCACAGGCAGGGCAGCAGCGACGTGGCCTTCAGTTTCATGCCGGACTTCATGGCATTTGTCATGGGCGCGGACTTCGGCGCGACGATTGGGGCGCGTATCAATTATGAAGTGCCCAACCTCACGGTGACAGCCTGGCGTAAGACGCTGCCGGTATGGACGGGTTGGTGGCGGGGGTTAGGGCTGTTCGCGAATACATTTGCAGTGGAGAGTTTCGTAGATGAGCTGGCGGCGGAGGCGGGCGCAGACCCGCTCCAGTTCCGCCTCGATCACCTGCCGGACAGTCCTGCGGGCGGACGCATGAGAGCTGTCCTGGAAGCGGCCGCCGAGCTAAGCGGATGGGGGACGGCGCCGCGTGCCGGCCGGGCCCGGGGCGTGGCCTGTTTTGCATCAAACACAGTGGTTGCGCAGGTGGCGGAGGTGTCGGTGGACGCAGCGACCGGCGAGATCAAGGTCCATGACGTAGCCTGCGCGGTAGATTGTGGACTGGTCGTCAACCCGGAAGGGGCAATGGCGCAGATTGAGGGGAACGTGATGTGGGGCGTGGGGTCGACACTGATCGAGCAGGCGTATGTGAAGGACGGCCGCCTGGAGTTGAACAATTTCGAAAGCTACCCGCTGCTGACGATGCGGGAGGCGCCGGATGTCCGATCGGTACTGGTGGACACGGGGATCAAGACGCCGTACGGCATGGGCGAGCCGCCCATCGGGCCGGTGGGCGCGGCGATTGCGAACGCGTTTAATGCGGCGACTGGCAGGCGCATCCGCACACTGCCGATGACGCGGACGCGCGTTCTGGAGGCGCTGGCGGGGGGCGGATCCTGATCCGTGGGGCAGCCCAGTTATGCCCCGGGGCGAAGTCAGCTCTCTTCGCCCGAGACGCCCAGCTGCGCTGCGACCTCTTTCATAGCGTCGAGGACGCGTTGCACATGCTCATCGAAGGGTTCGCCGAGCTCTTCGATAAAGTGAAGGTTTTCGGCGCGGTCGATGGCGGCGGTGAAACGCTTGTCCTTCCACTTCTTTTTGACTGAACTGAGCTTCACGCTACGCAGGTCTTTGTCGGGGCGCACGTAGGCGCAGGCGAGGATGAGCCCGGTCAACTCGTCACAGGCAAGCAACGCCTTATCGAGTTTCGACTGGCGGGGGACGCCGAGGAAGGTTGCGTGGGCCTCGATGGCGTGGATGAATTCCGGCGGATAGTCTTGCTTCCGGAAGAGACACAGGGCGGTGCGGGGATGGCCGTTTTCCTTGTCGTCCATGTCGGGAAAGCGGTCGTAGTCCAGATCGTGGAGCAGGCCTGTCATGCCCCAGAGGTCCTCGTCTTCGCCATAGTGGCGGGCGTAGACGCGCATAGCGGCTTCTACAGCCAGCATGTGGCGTCGCAGGCCTTCGGTTTCGACCCATTCATGCAACAGTTGCAGCGCTTCATTCCGGCTGGGCAGGGGCATAGCGGCTCCTTTAGTCTGCGGTAGGGGTATGGCCGTTGGACGCGCGTCGGGGATGTGCGGCGGCTTCGACCTTGTGGGCTGTTGTCAATTGGGCGGTTCGAGTTCTGTCCGTTGGCGAGGTGATTGTCACGTCGCGCTGGCCGTAGACGATCTGGCGGCTGCCGGCGATGTGTGGGTGTTCACTGCCGTCGGCCTGGTCCCGCCAGAGCAGTTTGCCGATTGACCGGGCGCGGCTGGCGCTACTGCCTACGGCTTCGCTGAAGGGGGCGCCGTTGAGCCATTTGCGCAGAAAGAGGCTGAGGCTTGGCTCCGGCAGCCAGTTGACGGCCTGCGCGCCGTTCACGGCTTGGGCGCCCAGGGCCAGCCAGGTGGGAGCCAGGCTGGCGCCGTAGCAGTTGACCCCGTATACCACGCGCAGGTCGAGCAGGGAGGTGTCCGCCGCATAGCGGGCGAGCAGTTGGTCGAACGCGGCTGCGTCGACAAGCTCCCGGCCTTTGTAACCGTTCAGGCAGCGTTCCTGTCCGTGCACGAGCAGGAGTTGATCGACGGTGTGGGTGGCGCTGAGTTCGATCAAGGCGTTGGTCAGATTGGCGGCGGTGGCATCGTCATCTTCGAGGATGAGGATGCAGAGGTAGCGACGGTAGGCGCCGAGGAGCCGCAGCAGGAGTTTGGCGTACTCTTCAGTCAGCCAGTCGATTGCGGTCATTGCCCAGTGGGGCAGATTGACGCCGTGGATGTGGCCGACGTTTTCCAGGAAGACGATCAGCGCCAAGGGTTTGGCGGCGGCGGGCGCGGAGCTGTGGAGTTTTTCTGCCGATGGCTGTGATGCCGTAGGAGGGCGCTTGGTGAGGTCAGGGTTTTTGAGCGTCCGGGCAAGAGTCATGGGATGTGCGAAGTGACTCGGTGCGGCGGCGGGCCGCTCAGAATTGGAAGCGGCCGTTGGCGTCAACGACCCGAACTTTGAAGTTTTCGACGAACGGTTCGAGGCCGGCGATGAGTTCCTGCCATTCATCAGAGCGCAGAATGCGGGCGGCATCTTCCTTATCTTCAAGGACGCCTCCACCAAGGATTTGGGGGGCTTCTCCCCAGAGCGTGTACCAGGCGTCGGTGATGCGCAGCCCCAACTGCGCGAGGCCGGGGGCCAGCGTCTGCACGACATAGCGCTGACAGTCTTCTTCGTGCCCTTCCCGCATATCGTAGCTCAGTAAGACTTTGACCATACTACCGTCCTAAAGGGATGGGAGACAGTCCTGCGGCACTTTGCCCGTCGCCAAGTCTGGGAGGACCCGACGCCGGCAGCGGACAAATCGGTCGATTTCCCGGTTCTGCGAACAAGTATAGCACAGAAAAACAGCTTCAGCGCATAGCCGAAGCCTTTACGGAACAACGTTTTGCATACTTTTTCCCTCAGAAATACTGATGGAATTGCGCCCGGAGCGGGAGCGCGAGGAGGATTAATCAGTGGCCAAGGAGAGAACGGTATGCAGACGCACTTCAGCTTGACGTCTGAACAGGTCAACGCTGATTGAGCGGAAGAGCCAGACCGCCAGAAGCAGGCCGGCGATTTCCAGAGAGAAGACAGCTGCGAACCCCATCAGGGGGTTGCCCGTCAGCCAGAAGAACAGGTCGTACAGCAGGCCGCTGATGACATTTCCGATGGCCTGACCGGCAAAATTTGCTACACTCCAGGCGCCAATGTAGAGGCCGGCGGCTTGGGGCACGGTCATATCCAGCATGAAACTGAGATTGCTTACTGTCATCAGGCCTCCACCCAGTCCCAGCAGAAAGACGGAGCCCACAAAGAGGTTCGATTGGCCGAGCAGACCAGAGGCGATAATAGAAGCGAAGGCAATAGCGGTCACGAAGGCGCCTACGTTAGCTCCGGTTCTCTTGCCCCAGCGCTTCACAAAGATGATCCCGGCCAGAAGAGTGATAAAGATTCCGGTTCCCCAGATCGAAGTCAAACGTGAGGTGGCCGCGACGGACATGCCCAATGCCTTGGCTCCAAACGGCTCCAGCACTACGTCTTGCGCATGGATACTGATCAACACAATCATCAGATAGACAAAGAAACGGCGGGCCTGGGAATTTAACGCCAGCAGACGCAATACTTGCAAAGGATCATCGGCGCTGTTGGCAGGTCTTGCGGCTCTCTCCGAAGCCCTGGGTTCGATGCGGTAGCTGCCCACAAGCACTAATATAACGGAAACAAGCCAGATGGAGCCGAAGGCTGCGTAGAGCGTCTCCTTCGAAAAGGGTGATAACATTCGAGAGAGGGCCAGGCTGGTTACGATCGTTGCTGCGATCATCGCGGTCCACATAATGCTGACCGCTCGACTCCTTCCGTTTTCGTCGGCAAGGTCGGTAACCAATGACAGATAGCTGACGGAAGCTGCATTGATACCGGCCCCCCATAAGCAAAAGACAACTGCCGCGGCCCAAAGCCCCAGGACAAAGTTTCGATCCAGCAGGTAGGCAACGTGAACTGTGAAGTAACTGCCGGTAGCCGCGAGAAGCCCGCCGAGGAGGATCCAAGGGGTGCGATGGTAGTCGGCGGCCGGATGGCGATCCGACCAGTTGCCCAAGAAAATCTGAAGAGGGGAAAGCAGGTAGGGCAAGGCGACGAGGACAGCCACCAGGGTTACCGGCATCTGCATGTCGGCGATCATCACGCGATTCAGTGTGCTGGTGACCGGAACGACGGTTATGGAGACCCCAACGTGTACGAGGGCAAGCTGGACGATAACACGGGCATTCATGTCTGAAGCGTACCATAGATTTCTTGGGTATTCCAAGATTCAGGCCCATGTTGGCGCGGCCAGAAAAGGGGGCGGGCGGGGCTGTTTCGAGCGCGGGCGAGACGGCTTTCGGTTGACGGAGCGTGGGCGCGGGTGATAGACTCTTGCCCGTGATCCCGAACTGCAACGTGCGGCCCTACCATTGCGTATTCCCATGCAGGAGGAATTGTGACTGAGGCAGGCGTTGAAGCTGATGCTCGTCCGGCGCCCGGCGTCGATCTTGCGGGAAGCGTTCCTGTATTCGGCAGCCGACCGGGCAACCAGTTGGTGGACGGAGAGTCGTTCACTGATTTCAGCCGGAAAAGGCTGCTATTTGGCGCGTTCGGGCGGTTTGGCGAGACGCATGTGTACCGGGTCGACTGCAAGGCCGGCGACCGTCTGCGGGCGCAGATGTTTGTGCCGGTCCTTTCTCAGGGCCTTGCGGCGGCGCCGGCGTTTGCGGTTGTGGCGCGGAGTCTGCCGTACAGCGCGGACATGCATGAGGTGCCATTGGAGCTGCCGCGGGGCTACAGCGCGATCGCTGCGCCGCCGCCAACCGAACTTCTGCAGCCGGTAAAGGATGTTCTGACCCGCGCCAGGTACTTTCCTGGTCCGACAATCGACACGCGCACTCTGGTAGGCGGGCGTTGCTATCTTGTGGTCTGGAGTCGTGACAATCAGATGGGCAAGTATGTGATGTCAATCGGCCATCGTTGGCATCTGAGGTGGAGCTATTGGGCCCAACTGCCGTTCTATTGGTGGCGGATACGGGGCTGGTTCGGATTGAGCCGCCAAGCTGCCCTGTATGTGGTGGCTGGCGCGCTGCTGGTGGCGCTGGCAGGGGCGGCGCTGATGCGAAGGGGCGGGCGCGGCGGGAGAACTGAGGTGGGAAGCGAATAGGGGAACGCAGCGCGCGGCCGGGTTCCCTGCGCCCTTAGGGTTGAATAGAGGTGGAGACTGTGCGCATACTTCTTTATCTGGGTAAGGGAGGGGTTGGCAAGACCACGACGGCGGCGGCGACGGCGCTGCGCTGCGCGCAGATGGGGTCCCGGACGCTGGTGGTCAGCACAGACATCGCGCACAGCCTGGCCGACAGCCTGGACAGGCCGCTGCAGAGCGAACCGACCGAGGTGACGTCCAACCTGTTTGCGCAGGAGATAAACGTCGTAGATGAAGTTCGAAAGAATTGGGGCGCGTTGCAGAACTACATGGGCAAGATACTGCAAAAGCAGGGCATGAGCAGGACGGTTGCGGAGGAGATGGCGATTCTCCCGGGCATGGAGGAGATTTTCAGCCTGCTGCATATTTTCCGCTACGCGACGACGGATGAATTTGACCGGGTGATCGTAGACGCGGCGCCGACGGGCGAGTCTATGCGGTTGCTGGCGATGCCGGAGAGTTTTCAGTGGTATGTCGAGCGCTTCTTCGGTTGGGGAGAAACGGCGATGCGTCTGACCGGGGGCCTGTTGGGCCGGCTGATGCCGGAGCAGGACGCGCTGGCTGGTCTGCCCAAGCTGGTGGATGATGTAAAAGCGTTGCAGGAGGTTTTGAGCGATCCCAAGACGACCAGCTACCGTGTTGTCGTCAATCCGGAGAAGATGGTGATCAAGGAGGGGGCCCGGGCGGTAACCTATTTGTCGTTATACGGATGTCCGGTGGATGGGGTGGTGGTCAACCGCATTCTGCCTGGTGTGCGCGCGGCGGGAAGCGTCGACAGAGGGGAAGGCGATGGAAGGGGACAGCCGGCGGCAGCGGTTTCGGCGCCAAGCAGCGATCCGTATTTGCGCCGGCTTCAGGCGCATCAGGCCCGGTATCTGGCGGAAATCGAGCGGGATTTCTACCCGCTGCCGATCCTGTACAGCGGTTGGCGCAGCGAGGAGATGGTCGGCATAGCGCCCTTGCTATCGTTAGCTGATGAGTTGTATGGTGAACGGGACCCGGGTGAGGTGATGTTCGTGGGCCAGGCGCAGGAGATTGAGGAGGAGGGCGACGATTTCGTTCTCAAATTGCCTCTGCCGCACATTGAGCTGGACAAGATCCGGCTGACGAAGCGGGGCGATGAGTTGTTCATTTCAATTGGAAACTTCAAGCGCGAATACCTGCTCCCGACGGTCCTGGCGCAACGGGAAGCCAGCGGGGCGGTCTTTGCGGGGGGAATGCTGAGCATCCGTTTCCCGTGCAGCAGCGCGTGAGCGGCGGTCTGTCGCGCGTACTGGCGACCGGGCGCCGGCCGGGGACTCTTGTCAAATGGGTTTGGGAAATCTTCTGATACGATGCTTGGGCTTTGCAGTGGGCGCGCAGATTGGTGGGCGGATCGCTCATCGAAACCGGCCGCGGCCGTATCCTGCGCCGCTGCGCAATCTCCTCGATCATCCGGCGCGCATGCGCTACCGGGATCCAGTTGCCACGCTGGGTCCGTTCGGGCTCGGTCCTGGCGAGACGGTACTGGATTTGGGTTGCGGCACGGGTGTGTTCACGGTGGAAATGGCCCGCCAAGTGGGAAGCAGGGGGCGTGTTCACGCGGTGGATATTCAGGCGTCGATGGTGGAGGCGGCCCGCGCCAGGGTTGAGAGCGCCGGTTTTGCGTCGCGCGTCAGTTTCCACCATTGCGGCGCTTACCGACTGCCGCTGGAGAACGACAGTGTGGACGCGGCAGTGGCGATCGCGACGCTATCCGAGATGCCGCAACCTCTCTTTGCGATGGAGGAGTTGCGCCGCGTTCTCAGACCGGGTGGGCGTGTAGCGGTCAGCGAGGAGTTGCCCCATACAGGATATGCAAGGCAGCGCACGGTTCGACACTGGTTGCAGGAGGCGGGCTTTCGCTTCGGCGGGCGGCGGGGCACTCCGTTTTGCTATAGCCTGCTCTATTTCACGGACGGGTAGGCGGGGGTGCTTTGTCATTGGAACGTTTCTTCCTGAGCAGCGCGCCCCGATCCGATATAATTGATGTCACATGATGTGGGCAGGCTGGAAGGCCTGAGATTTACGTGGAATTGAACCTGAAGCTTCCGTACAGTACAGATGGACTGCCGGGGCTCGGCGGGCAGTTGCGCGCTGCGCCGGGTGCCTTTATTGTTGAGGAGATACCTCTTTACGAGGCGAGCGGCGCCGGTCAGCATCTTTATGTCAACATTACGAAAGAAAAGCTGACCACCCGTGAAGTCGCGCGGGGCCTGGCCGAGACGTTCGACCTGCCCTACGGCGCGGTAGGATTTGCCGGCATGAAGGACAAGTTTGCGCGGACGACACAGACGTTCAGCCTGCTGGTCGGCCACGTAGACGAGGCGTTTGTACGAGAGGCGCCGTTGCGCATTCGTGAGAAGGCGCCGGTGGAGGTGAATTGGGCGCGGCTTCACCGCAACAAGCTCAAGAAGGGCCACCTCCTGGGCAACCGCTTCACGATCACGGTTACGGACCTGTCGGTCGAGGCGGGACAGGCGAAGACGCGGGCGGATGCGATCGCGGGCCGGTTGCGCGGTCGCGGGCTCCCGAATTTCTACGGCCCGCAACGCCTGGGGCAAAACGGCGCGAATGTGAGGCGGGGATGGGAATTGCTGCAGGGCGGGAAGCGGATGTCGAACCGCTGGTTGCGCAGCCTTCTGCTCGCCAGCGTTCAGAGCTATCTGTGCAACCGATACTTGGCATTGCGGCAGGGGCAGGGTCGTTTCAGCAGGATGCTAGCCGGCGACATTGCCAAGAAGCACGACACCGGGGGACTGTTTATCGTCGCTGATGAGGCGAAGGAACAGAGCCGATACGACGAGAAGGAGATCAGTTTCACTGCGCCCATCTATGGTCCGAAGATGTGGGATGCAGAGGCAGAGGCGGGAGAGTTGGAGCAGGAGGTTTTGAAGGGGAGCGGCCTCGACGCGGACGCGTTTGCCAGAGCAAAGATGAAGGGCACGCGGCGGCTGGGTCGGGTATTGCTGGATGATCTGTCGGTTGCTCAGAACGAGAATGGAATCGTTGTGGAGTTTTCGTTACCGAAAGGGGCATTTGCCACAACAGTGCTGCGCGAATTCATGAAGGTTTCTGATGATTTGTTGGCACAGGCGGCTGTTGATAGCGGCGAGTCAGAGGAAGACGGCAAGAATTGAATGACGCTCGACAGAAGACCCGAAAGCGATTACGGATTCTCCCCTAGGCAACGGAGTGCCACCATGGAAATGCCGCTCTTCCCTCTCAACGTTGTGCTGTTCCCGGGTATGGCGTTACCTCTGCATATCTTTGAACCCCGCTATCGGGAGATGATAAACCGCTGTCTGGACGAGAACCTGGCCTTCGGTGTTGTGTTGATTAAGGAAGGCCGGGAGGTAGGAGGCGAAGCGGCGCCGCACAGGGTAGGGACGGCTGCCCGCATCGTGAAAGTGGACCGTCAACAGGATGGCAGGATGAATATCCAGGTGGTGGGCACGCGTCGATTCCGGATCGAAGAGTTGAACCGCGACCTGCCGTATTTGAGTGGGCGAGTGCGGCATTTCCCGGTTACTGATGGGGATACAAAGCAGGCGGTCGACCGTGCGCACAAGGTGCGTCCCAAGATTACGCGGTATGTCGAACTGTTGACGAAGGCGACGGGCATCCAGTTGAAACTGGATCGTCTGCCGGAGGACGCGACAAGCTTGGCCTTTCTTACCGCCATCACCTTGCAGGTGCGGCCGGAAGACAAGCATCGCATGCTGGCAACGCCGGGTGTGCCGCAGCTCCTGGAGCTGGGAAACTACTACCTGGGGCGCGAACTTCAGCTGCTGGATCATATGATCAGCAGTCAAGAGGCGCTGCCGGCGATGACCATTGGCCCGACCGGACAGTTGTTTGCAAATTAATAGCGTGACCGGTCCGGTTGGATGCCGGCGGCGGTCGGGCTGAAACTCCCTGAGCAATCCCAGTAGGTCAATCCCAACAACATACGAATCATAGCCGTCTTAGCAGACAGCCACGAAAGGACAGATGTATGGCTACTCATCAGTTCGAGCCTGACCATTATTTCAGCACGATCGGCTCGCATCCACCTGTATTACGTGTGCGGCCGGGTGACAGCATCGAAACCACGACGGTCGATGCCAGAGGACAGGACAGCAGCGGCCAGCCGGTCACGTCAGGGGGCAACCCGATGACGGGGCCGTTCTATGTTGAGGGGGCCGAACCGGGGGACACACTGGTGGTGCATTTGGATAAACTGCTCTGCAACCGTCCATACGGGTGGACGCGTACAATGGTGGCCCCCAATGTCGTCGACCCGGAGCAGGTGCCCAATATGCCTTGGCCGGCGGAGGGTCAGGAGCTGGCCAACTGGCGGGTGGACAACGAGGCGGGCACAGTGACCTTGGTGGAGCCGCAGACGAGCCTGGGGGCGCTGACTTTGCCGCTGGCGCCGATGCCGGGCTGCTTTGGGGTAGCGCCGGACCGGGGAGAAGCGATTTCAACGGCCACATCCGGGCCCCACGGCGGCAACATGGACTATCGAGGTTTTGTGGAAGGGGTGACCGTCTATCTTCCTGTCTTCGTGCCCGGGGCGCTCTTTCACATCGGCGACGGGCACGCAGTGCAGGGGGATGGCGAGATCGTGGGCACCGGCGTGGAGATCTCTTTCGACGTGGGCTTCACGGTTGATGTGCAGAAAGGGCGGCGTATTTTTTGGCCCAGGGGAGAGAACGAGGCGTACATCTTTACTGCGGGCAACGCACGGCCCCTGGATCAGGCTACGCAGCACGCCACCACTGAGATGATCCGCTGGCTGGAAACGGATCTGGGGATTGACCCGGTGGGGGCGCACATATTGATGGGGCAGACAGTGGAGTACGATCTTGGCAACATTTATGATCCGGCGTACACGATGATCTGCAAGATGCCCAAGGCGGTACTGCCGTAACGACGGGGAACTGTAGGCGCGCTTTTCCAAGTGCCCGGAAGCAGGGGCCGTTGCGGGGAGATGTCCCTGCACGAGGGGGCCAGGTTGCGGCCGACCGCACGAACTACAGTTGTGGCAGTTCGCGGCAAGTGGAATTCGTTTGGGTCGCTGCCTATGGAGTCACATGTTGACATGCGTTTCGTTGCGTCAACTTAGTGGGGCCTTATGCTAGTTGTGAAAGGCCAATCGCTTGATTTTCAGATAGTCAGGTACCCCCAAGAGCCGGTTGATACAAATGCAGAGGGTATGTGCAGTCAATTTGGTGTAGAGTCGAGCACACAAGCCCCACAAAGTATGGGCGCGGTTGGTTTCAATCGAGAATTGTGCTTCGAGTTGACTGTTGACTGTTTC
>JAJDZJ010000131.1 GCA_022824685.1 Caldilineaceae bacterium | reverse complement strand
CTCGCCGACTGAGGGCCTGATCCGCGGCGTCTTCCCGTCGATATTCAGTAAGCGCAGGGTGATTTCCACTTATTCTCGCTTTCTTCTGGCCACAATTTCAACTGAATCGGCCTACAGATTTAGATGCGATTGCCCTGGGGTCCCTGGAGACTTCGTTGCTGGATGTAGGGCCTTTCTGATATACTTTATTCACATTCGGGAGGCCGAATCCTGTAATCCTGTGTGTCGTTCCTGACGATCGCGGCGTTGTTGTCGGCGCGATTCAGGAGGGATCAGACTAAAGCAAAGGAGGAGCTGAAACGATGTCAATATACGAACAGAAGCCATGGTTAGAGAAGTACGAAGCAGGTGTGCCGGAGTCGATCGAGTATAACGGCCAGCTCACACACGAGATGCTGGATGCATCGGCCCAGACATACGCAAACCAAGTCGCAACGCGGCTGTTGCTGGCGTATTTGCCGCTGGGAATCACTGTTCAGGCCAAGCAGACGTATTCCGAGTTGAAAGACTCTGTTGATCGCTTTGCCTTTGCTCTGCGCCGAATTGGTTTGCAGCAGGGTGACCGCGTCGCAATCATGCTGCCCAATATTCCCCAGCAGGTCGTTTCCTATTTCGGTGCTTTGAAGGCCGGCTGCGTGGTCGTCAACACGAATCCGACCTATACGCCGCGTGAGTTGAACCATTTGCTGAAGGACAGCGGGGCGTCTGCCATCGTCATTTTAAGCGGGTTCCATGAAAGGGTTGCGCAAGCCAAAGAGGATACGGAACTAAAGCACACAATCGTGACGGATGTTCCGGATCCGCTGGGGTTTCCCTTCAACAAGCTTGTCGCGAGGAAGGTGCAGGCATCGGGAATGATGACGGAAGTGCCGGACGGGCCGGGCACATGGGCGTTCGACAACCTGATCGAAACGAGCGCGCCGAATCCGCCGAGCATAGACGTATCACCGGACGACGTCGTTCTGTTCCAGTACACCGGCGGCACGACCGGTTCGCCCAAGGCGGCGATGCTGACGCACCGGAATCTCATGTCGAATGTACAGCAGATCGAGGCGTGGTACCGGGACCTCGAATACGGTGGTGAGAGGATGTTGGGCGCGATTCCGTTTTTCCATGTATACGGAATGACGGTGGCGATGCTCTTCTCCATCTATACCGGCGCGGAGCTGATCGTAACCCCTGATCCGCGCCAGACCGACCTGGTACTGGACATATTGCAGCGTGAGAAGGTGACGATGTATCCCGGCATTCCGACGATGTATACGGCGATCATCAACCATCCCAAGGTGGATGACGCAGATTTGCGCTCGATCAAGGCCTGTCTTTCGGGCGGGATGTCGTTGCCGGTCGAGATTCAACGCCGCTTTGAACAGCTTACGGGCGGCAAATTGGTTGAGGGCTATGGCCTGACGGAGACTTCACCGGTGGCCTGCGCCAACCCGATCAATGGACTCCGGAAGGAAGGTTCGATAGGTTTCCCGGTGCCGAGCACAGAGGTTGCAATCGTCGGTCTGGACGCGAATGAGGAGGGTGCGTTCGAGGCCGTGGCCGCGGGTGAGGAAGGTGAGCTGATCGTCCGAGGGCCCCAGGTGATGGTGGGGTATTGGAAGCGGCCGGATGAGACGGCAGACTCGATCACCGAGGAAGGCTGGTTTCACACTGGTGACATTGCGCGCATGGATGAGGACGGGTGCATCTACATCGTAGACCGCAAGAAGGATCTGATAATCGCCAGCGGGTACAACATCGTGCCAAGAGAGGTGGAAGAGGTACTCTACATGCACGAGGCGGTGCAGGAGGCGGTGGTTGCAGGCGTGCCGGATGCGATTCGGGGTGAAACAGTAAAGGCGTACATAGTATTGAAGGCGGGACAGCAGAGTACGCAGGACGAGATTACGACATTCTGCCGGGAGCATCTTGCGCCGTACAAGGTGCCAAGGGTCGTGGACTTCCGCGACGAGCTGCCGAAGAGCCAGGTGGGCAAAATTCTGCGGCGCGTGCTGGTCGAGGAGGAGAAGAGCAAGATGGCGTAGGCACAGATTCCGCGGCGCAGGTATGGGCCGGAACTGGACAACGAGGCGCCAAAAGACGAATACACGGGGCCCGGCATTTGACAGTATGGAGGCCGACTCGTATGATAACTGTTGGTTGCGCCCCCGTGGTGGAATTGGTATACACAGCAGGTTGAGGGCCTGTGCCCATTAGGGCATCTCCGTTCGAGTCGGAGCGGGGGCACCAGAGAGGGGATGTGTGAGAGGAACTCACACATCCCTTTTTTTGTTATAAGGGGAGCTGTGTTGCGCGTGGCGCGGCAGGTCTAATCGTCGAGGTGGGGGAAGGCTTTGATTCCCGGGTAGGAGGCGATGGGGCCGAGGTCATCTTCAATGCGAAGCAGCTGGTTGTATTTGGCGACGCGATCGCTGCGAGCAGGCGCCCCGGTCTTTATTTGGCCGGTGTTGAAGGCCACGACGAGGTCGGAGATCGTGGCATCTTCGGTTTCGCCGGAGCGGTGGCTGACGACAGCGGCCCAGCCTGCGCGGTGGCTCTTTTCAATGGCTGCGACGCTTTCAGTGAAAGTGCCAATTTGATTGACTTTACAGAGGAGGGCGTTGCAGGCCCGCAGCTCGATGGCACGTTCAATGCGCTTCACATTTGTCACCAGCAGGTCGTCTCCGACCAGTTGGACGCGCTGGCCTATTGCAGCGTGGAGCTGCCGCCAGCCGTCCCAGTCGTCTTCGGCCATGCCGTCTTCGATGGAGATGATGGGGTAGCGGGCGCACCAGTCGGCCCAGAGGTCGACAAGCTCCTTGCTGGACAGTTCGATGCCCTCAATGTCGAGCTTGTACCGTTCTGTCTTCTCGTCGTACAACTCGCTTACGGCGGGATCGAGGGCGATATAGACGTCTTCGGCGGGACGGTATCCGGCCTTTTCGATCGCTTGCAGGATCACGTCGATAGCGGCGGCGTTTCCTCCAAGGCTGGGAGCGAATCCGCCTTCATCGCCTACGTTGGGGCTGAAGCCCGCGTCGTGAAGAACCTCTCTTAGGGCGTGATAGATTTCGGTACCCCAACGGACTCCTTCCGAGAAGGTGGGCGCGCCGGTTGGCATCACCATGAATTCCTGGAAGTCGGTGCTGTTCACGGCGTGTTTTCCGCCGTTGAGAATGTTCATCATGGGCACAGGGAGCACGTGGGCGTTGACGCCTCCAAGATAGCGGTAGAGCGGGAGGCCAGCGGCGGAGGCGGCGGCTTTGGCGACGGCAAGGCTAACGCCAAGAATTGCATTCGCGCCCAACTTGCTCTTGTTCTCCGTACCGTCCAACTCCTGCATGAAGCGATCGATCGTAACCTGGTCGAAGGCGTCTGCGCCGACCAGTTCTTCGGCGAGGATGGTGTTGACATTGTGGACGGCCTGCAGGACGCCCTTGCCGCCATACGTCAGTTCGTCGCCATCGCGTAGCTCGACGGCTTCGTGGACGCCGGTGCTGGCGCCGCTGGGCACAGCCGCGCGCCCGATGGCACCGCCGCTCAGCTGGATTTCGACTTCGACGGTGGGGTTGCCCCGACTGTCCAAGATCTGGCGTCCGGTAACGGTTTCGATGAGAGTCATCAGCGTTTCCCCTGATTTTGAGAGTTGTGGCGGTTCCCATTGGAGTGCCGTGTGGAAAACCAGTTGGCGCATTGCATCCGGCTGGCAGCGCGGCCATAGCGCTGCGGAGGCAAACTTGTAAAAAAGCCGAACAGCCAGTATGCTATGCCGCGACCAATTTGCGCACGCTGCGAACCTGCGAGGTTGGCGGCGGAACCGTAACAGAGAAGAGTATACCGCATGTCATTCATATACCTGGATCATTCGGCAACGACACCTTTGCGCGCTGAAGCTTGGGCCGCGATGGCGCCCTATTTCGGTTCGACTGAAGAGAAAGATAACCCGAAATACGGGAATCCGTCCAGCATTCATCGCGCCGGTCGTGCGGCCCATGCTGGGATGAGCGAGGCTCGGCGCACGATAGCAGAGGTTTTGGGGGCGGATTCCGGCGAGATCATATTCACCGGATGCGGGAGTGAAAGCGATAATTCGGCGCTGCGGGGCATCGCGCTGGCCCGGCGCAAGCAGTGCGGCGCAAACCGCATCATCACGAGCTCGGTCGAGCATCATGCAGTGCTATACACGGCCGAGGACCTCAGGGACTACTTCGGATTTGAATTGACTGTGCTGCCGGTGAACGGCGAGGGCCTGGTGGACAGGGAAGATCTGGCGGAGGCGCTAGGCAGTGGTTCAGACGTTGCGGTAGTCAGCGTGATGTATGCCAACAATGAGATTGGCAGCGTGCAGCCGATCAGCGGGCTGGGCGCGCTGTGCCGGGAACGGAACGTGCCATTTCACACCGATGCCGTGCAGGCGGCAGGAAAGTTGCCGCTGGATGTCGAAGCGTTGCAGGTGGATGCGCTGAGCGCAAGCGCGCACAAGTTTTACGGTCCGAAGGGCGTCGGCTTTCTGTATCTGCGGCGGGGGACACTGTTTCACCCGTTTGTGACCGGGGGCAGCCATGAAGGTCGGCGGCGGGCCGGGACGCAAGACGTACCGGGAATCGTAGGCATGGCGACGGCGCTGGCCCTGTGCGAGTCGGAACGGGAACGTGAAATGGCCCGATTGCGCCAGTTGCGCGACCGGATCATTGGTACTCTTTTGGAGGCGGTTCCCGGTGTGCGCCTTACCGGCAGCAGGTCGCAGAGGCTGGCGAATCACGCGAGTTTCACAATTCGCGACGCGGAGGCGGAAGGGATTCTGATCGCGCTTGATTTGGCCGGAATCGCAGCCAGCAGCGGCAGCGCGTGCACGAGCGCGCGGCAACAGCCGAGCCACGTCTTGGAGGCGATCGGCGTCCCGGCTGAGGAACTGGCGGGCGGGTTACGGCTTAGCCTTGGCCTGAGCAACAATGCGGGCCAGATCGAGTTGCTTCTGGAAAGGCTGCCGGAAATTGTTGAGAAGCAGCGACAGTTCGCGCCCCCGCCTCTTTGACTGGATCAGACGTAACCGCAGCGGCAAGGGCTACTCCTGACAGGCATGCGCAGCTCTCCTCGAAATCGTCCTCAACGGGTCCAGGCAGGGGGCCACGGTCTGACGCTTTTTGGCATGGTCAGTCTTGACCTGCCAGCGATCGTCAGCGCCCTCTTTGTTGTGGGCACGCTCATCCCCGCATCACTCGTCGTCACCCTTGGTTACCTGCCAATTGGCTTCCTGTACGGGACGGGGGGCCAGGGCAATCTGGACCGGCTTGTTTTCGAAGGAGCCGAAATCCCGCTGGTATTGGCCGGTGCCGGCGTTATCCTGCTTGTGGCGGGGCCGACATTGTACTGGCGCGTCCAGCATTTTCGCCAGATATTGCATGCGCCTACGCTCGTTCACGGTCAGATTCGGAGTCTGAATTTCAATCCCCTGGAGTTCAGCGTTGACTATGTGTACTGGTTCCAGCAGCGCGCCTATGCCGGCCGCAACGTGATCCGGCGCAATCACCGGCGCGAGAAGCGGGAAAGTCTGCGTCCCGGCCAAGACATCACGGCGCTGGTTGACAGTTTTGAGCCGGAGGCTTCTATCGTCCTGGAGCTGTATGCGCGCTGAGACGGCAGTAGGACAGGGTGAAGGCAAGGGGGCGTGCGGGGAAGCGCCGCGCGGCGGGGAAATGGCGGGATCGACCGGATTGGCGATAGACACGAAGCGGCGCTGTTGCGTTATACTTAACCCGGTATGGATCTTGACTGGACGTACAAGCCGCGCCGCCGACGTCGCAAAGGGTGTCTGTTATGGAGCGGTTTGGCGCTGCTCTTAGCCGTCTATCTGTACATACAGCGCCCGGACTGGCTAGTCAGGCAGGCGCCGCCGCCCGTGACGACGCCGACGCCCAGCGCGCTCTACTGGCAGACGAAGGCGGAAGCGCACATTGCCGCCGGCAATTTTGGTGAGGCCGCGTCTGCGTTGCAGCGAATGGCGGAACTTGAGCCGGAGAACGCGGATCCCCTGGTGACGCTGGCGAAATTGCGATTGATGGCGCGGCAGACTGAGCTGGCGTATGAGCTAACCCAGGAGGCGGTGCGTCTCGAGGACAAGAACGTGGCGGCGCTGGCGATGCATGCGCGGGTACTTGACTGGCTTGGCAGATACGATTCTGCAAGTGATTTTGCCTTTCGGGCGCTTGAATTGGAGCCCGATAACGCCGACGTTCTGGCCATTCTGGGGGAGATTTACAGCGACGTAGGAAATTATACGGTTGCGTTGGATTACCTGGAAGAGGCGCTCGCAGTCGATCCCGAAAATGTGATGGCCCACCGCAACCTGGGATATCTTCACGAGATTCAACGGGATTACGAAAGGGCCATCGAGGAGTACCGTCGCGCGGCTGAACTGGCGCCGAATCGACCTGATCTGTACATCGAGTTGGGAAGACAGTACGAGCATCTGGAGGAGTGGGAGCTGGCCATCGGCAGCTATGAAGAGGCCGTGAATGTGGGGGAGACCGCATTTGCGCTGGACGCTCTTGGCTGGGCGTTGTGGCAGAGCGGCGACCATTTGCAGGCGTTGCGCGTATTGCGCCGGGCAGCGGAGTTGGAGCCGGAAAACGGCCTTGTGCTGGCCCACCTGGGCATGGCCTACTATCGCCGTCTCAACTATGAGAGCGCAGCGGAAACGCTGGAGAAGGCGATGGTCTATTTGGATGAGGCTGAGGTCAACGCCCAGTATACCTTGACCTTGGGACTTTCCCACGTATACAAGAAACCACAGGATTGCGAGTCGGCCATACGCTGGCTGCAGGAGACTCTGGAGTTTGCGCCGGGGCTTTCGCCGGCGTTGCACGGGTTGCGCCGATGCAACGCAAGCTGACCAGCTGGCGGCCCGGTTTTCAGGGTTGTTTGCGATGACCGCTACGAGAATTTGAGTAACCAAGGCGGTTTCGCAGCACCGCACTGTCATCATTTATGTCTCAACACCGCGCCCGCCTGAAATCCTCCCTGCCCCGCCCCACGATCGCAGCGCCGTCACGCGGCAATAATGGGCGGCGCGACCCTGCAGAGCCCCGGCAGGAGCCGACGCCGATCAGACCCCCTGAACAAGCCGATCGCAGCGCCCAGATTCGTGAGAGGGTAGCGACGAGGACAGTAACCTCCAAGCGCCGACTGCAGCGGTCGGGAACTCCCTTGCGAGTTTTGCAGCAGCCGATACAGGCAGGGATGCGGAAGGTATTCGACCTTCGCCGGCTGCTGCTGGTGGTGGGTGTGACGTTCATCGTCCTTCTACTGCCGACTCCGGATGGGCTGAGCGTCGACGGGCACAAAGCCCTGGCTCTGTTTGCCTTTTCGGGACTGATCCTGGCGCTGGAACCGGCGCCGCTACCGATCGTCGCGCTGCTGGTGCCAATCGTTCAGATCGCGCTTGGCGTTGATGACGCCGGCGGGGCGTTCGAACCATTCGGGACACCGGTGGTTTTCTTGATCCTGGGCAGTCTATTCCTTGCCGAAGCGTTGCGAAAGCATGGCCTTACGCGGCGGCTGGCGCTGCACGCAATTGTAAGCAGCAGAGGAGAGTTTGGTCCGCTTCTGCTGGCGCTGATGACGATTACGGGCGGATTGAGCATGTTTGTGCTGAATACCGCCACAGCGGCGGTGCTGATTCCGGTGGCGATCACAATTGCACAGCAGATTCCGCGGCCGGAGGACGGGCGCAAGGCGCTGGCGGTTCTGATTCTTGCGATCGGATATAGCTCAAGTATCGGCGCGATTGCCACGATCATGGGCAGCGGAGAGAATGCGATAGCCAGCGGCCTGCTGGGACAGTTGTATGGGTTCGGATTTGTCGACTGGATGAAGTACGGCTTACCGGTTGCCGTGCTTCTGATGCCACTTGTGTGGCTGTTGTTGCCGAGGCTTTTTGCGCTACCGGATCTGAAGATAGATACGGAACCGGCCAAGCGGGAGATCGAGCGGCTGGGCAGTCTTTCGGGGCCGGAACGGGAGATTATCGCCGTTTTGCTGGTGTCGATCAGCCTGTGGGTTGCCGGGGGATACATCGAACACCTATTTAGGTTGCCGGCCACGTTGTTGAGCAGCGCGGTGATTGCTATCGGCGCGGTCGCCGTCCTTTCGGTAGAGAATATTGTGGATTGGAGTGATTTGAAGGGCGTGAACTGGGGTGTGTTTTTTGTCATCGGCGCGGGTCTTACGCTGGGAGACGCCCTTGAAAAAACAGGGGCCAGCGCGTGGTTTGCGAACCTGGTCGCGCCGGCGCTTGACGGGATGCCTTTCTTTGTGATTCTAGGCGCGTTGATTCTTTTGGCGTTCACGGTCACCCAGTTTATGAATAATGTACCGCTGGGGGCGATTCTGGCGCCGGTCCTGATCACGCTGGGACAGGCTTCTGACATTGACCCTGTGCGTCTGGTGATCCCGACCATCTTTGCTGTCGCGCTGGCATTTGCGCTTCCCAGCGGTTCAGCCCGCATGATTCTGGTCGCGGTGACCGGCGTGGTGAACCGGCAGGAGATGTTGCGAACGGGGGCGGTTGTCGGACTAGCCTGTTCGGGCGCGATCTTTGCTTTCTTCCTGCTACTTAGCCAGTTTGGCATGATTTAAGAGGGGCGGAGGGAGCGGCGCCGAAGTTGGTTGGGGCACGGCCATCCTTTCGGGTAACGCGGCGCAAGTTTGGAAGGTGGCGACCCAAGGGGGGCATTGCGGGGGGATCTCCCCCACACAAGAGAAGCCGCTTGCAGCCGGCCACCCAGAAGGAGAATCCCTGACTGGGGCAGCATTGTTTTACTGGGTGAGCGGCCGTCTTTTGGCGGGAGCAGTTTTGGGCTGCTAATGGATTGCGGCTGGGCTGACTCGGCGAGTCCATTGATCGTTAAGCCGGGAAGTAAGCTTCGAAGGAAGCGATAGGGGGTAGATGATGCGCGTCTGGCTCATTGGCGCAGGCAATATTGGTTCGGTCGCGCTGCGCCAACTTCAGAAGAATCCGGCTGTCGAGATCTTTGTGAGCGATCCATCAGACGAGCCGGAGGCAGTGCGCGACGGGTTGATTGAGCGAGTCGATCTGGTTGCGAACATTTCGCCTGTGAATGTCAATGAGATAGCCCACCGTGTACGTCCAGACCTGATTTTGCTTTCGCCGGGCATTGGTGAACAGGGATTCGGTGCGGTAGAAGGAAGCAAGGCGCTATCGGATGCCCTGAACTACGAGACAATTGTCGCCAGCGACTACCCATGTTTGATACTTTCTTTATCAAACCATAGCTAGGCGGCGCTTGAAAGGCGGACCGGTTACAGTTCGGGGCGACGACGTTGCGACATTTGATCAATGACTGAAGAAACGGCGCGAATACGCCACAATCTAGGCGTCTACAGGTTACGCGGATTCAGCGGCCGCGTGGCGGAATTGGATACGTTGTGCCGGTGGCTGCTTGAGCAGAACGAACAGCCGGCGCTGGCGATCAGTGGCGGGCAAGGCAACGGCAAGAGTACGCTGGCCACGGCCGCGGCCTGGCGGACGATCCACAATTTTCCTGATGGCATCATCTGGGTGGGCGCAGCGGGCCGGGACCGTTTTCGCATGTACGACATTGTGCGCACTTTGGATACGGTGCTCGGGACAACGCTAACGCGTGTGAGCGAGGAGCGATGGGGCATTGGGATCCTGGAACAGTTGTACAGGAGGCGACGCCTTCTGATTCTTGACGAACTGTCGGGCGCGACCGACCGTGAGATTGAGACGCTGGCCGAGATCATCGGCCACCTGCACGACTCGGGCGGTCAGTCCTATATTCTGTTGATAGATCGCGACATCCATCCCGAATTTGCGGAGTTGGTGGGAGATAACCACCTGCATCTAGGCGGTCTGCCTCTGTCTGAGACGGTGGCGTTTGTCCATGCAAGGGCGCCGGAAGCGGTGCGAGATACCGCTCTGCGCAATGTCGAAGGACTGCACCGCCTCACAGGCGGCAAACCTTTGAGCATGCGCCTGGTGATGGGTTTGCTGATGGATTTTGGGCTATGGAGCGAACTGGAAGAGCTGCTGTCGGAGTTGCCGGCAGACAATGGCGTCTTGGACATGAACAGCGCGGCCGGTTTTGCGGTGGAGAATTTCGCGGCATTCTGGCCGGAGGCAGGCCTGATTCTGGATCGATTGGTCAGCGCGGCCGGCGGCGCGACCTACCAGGCGTTGACCGAGTTGTTCACGTTGGGGATGGGCACAGAGGCGGAGAAACGTCAGACATTTGAGGCGCTGGTTGGGCGGGCGCTGGTGGAGGTGGACCTGTTTGATCAGCGGATCGTTGTGCAGCCGGTGGTGCGGCGCTATCTCGTTGAGGGCGCGGTGATGCTGGGCGAGGACTGGCATCGCCAGCATGCAGGCTATTATCTGCAGTTTGCCCAGCGCTACCAGGAGTTTCCGATCCAGCGCTGGGGGGAGATCGATCCGTTTTGGGGCAACGTTCATTGGGGCGCGGACTGGGCGACGGACCGTGTGGAGCGCATCTTCGGGCAGTCGGTGGAGGAGTTGGTCGGAGAGAAGCTGGAGCTTGACGGTTTGCGCGACATGCCGATCAATTTCCCGGAAGTGCAGGAAGACCTCAAACTCATGCGAGACTATGCGCTGGCGCTGGCCCATTATGCCTACTGGAGGCACCCGCCGGGCATCTGGCGCTGGCTGTGCGGGGGGGCGGTGGCAGCGATTGCACTTGGCGACGTCGGCGATTTTGGCTGGATGCTGGCCAACATAGGGCGTCAACGGTTCTTCAATGGGGACGTGGAAGAGGCAATCGAGTGGCTGCAACGTGCGCTACGGATTTTCGACGAGCGGGACATGTTGATGGCGCTGGCCTACGGTCATACTGACCTGGCAACATCGTTTCGCGTGCTAGAGGAGCCTCGCCAGGCGCTGGATCACTTCTGGTTGGCCTTTGAGGCGGCGGCGCAGTTGGGGGACCCGCGCTCGCTGGCGCCCGCGTATATGAATCTTGGCAGCGCGTATTTGAACTTGAACAATTTTGAGAGGGCAGTCGAGCAGCATCGCAAAGCGCTGCGGGTGGCAATGCGGCTGGGGGACGAAGGGTTGGTGGCGAGCGCGCACAACAACCTGGGGCTGGCGATGGAAGGGATGGCGATGTATGCGGAGGCCCAACGCGCCTACGAATCGGCGCTTGCCGTCTTTGAAAGGAACCACGACGAAACCGGAATCAGCACCTGTTACAACAATCTCGGTTCAGTTTGCTATGCGCGGCAGGACTTTGCTGCCGCGTTGGACTGGTATGAGAAGGACCTGGCGCTATCGGATCGGCGCGGCGCGTGGATGGACAAGGCGGCAACGCTGCACAATCTGGGCCATGTGGCGCTGGAGCAGCAGGACCAGGCGCAGGCGGCGGCCTATTTTGAGCGAAGCCGCGAACTGTACGCAGCTTTTCAACTTGATGAGTACGTGGCTGAGGAGGACGAGATGCTCTCGTACGTGGCCGCGGTGTCGACCCCTGTCGGTTCCCAACGCTAACAAAACGCTTACGTTTAAGGTGTTTAAGAATCTTGTCATGCGACAGGAACTGTGCTACACTTTCTGATGGTTTAGCACTCAAGCCCAAAGAGTGCTAAGTCGTAACCGGTTGACGACATGGAAGGCGAAGAGGCCGGATCCGGCGGGCAGGATTACCGGTCCAAGACGAGCATCAGGATCCTATTTTCCGCCGCAAAAAGGCGGGTAATCTTAAGTCACTGGAAGTTCATCAGAAAAGTCGCAAGGCAAGGAGGAAGTTAGAATGAATCTTAAGCCGCTTGGTGATCGGCTGGTAGTGCAGCCCCTGGAGGGAGAGGAGCAGACTTCCACGGGCATCTATCTGCCGGAAACTGCAAAAGAGAAGCCACAGCAGGGCGAGGTGATTGCGGCCGGTCCTGGCGCACGGGACGAAGACGGCAAGCGCATCGAGATGGATGTCTCCGTCGGCGATGTCGTTTTGTATGCGAAGTATTCTGGCACGAACATCAAGCTGGACGCATCAGAAGTGTTGATTCTCAAGGAATCGGACGTATTGGCGCTGGTCGAGAACTAGACTGGCCGACACTGGACAAGCTCAACTCACCCGCCGCGGAAGAGCGGGTCAAACTGAAGGAGACAGACCGCAATGGCAAAGCAACTAGTGTTTGAAGAAGAGGCTCGCCGCAGCCTGAAGCAGGGGATCGACGCCCTGGCGGATGCGGTAAAGACGACGCTTGGGCCGAAGGGCCGCAATGTGGCGCTGGACAAGAAGTGGGGCAGCCCGACCGTGACCCACGACGGCGTGACGGTGGCGAAAGAGATTGAACTTGAAGAGCCGTTTGAGAATATGGGCGCGCAGCTTCTGAAGGAAGCGGCGACGAAGACCAACGACATTGCCGGCGA
This sequence comes from Caldilineaceae bacterium, assembly GCA_022824685.1. Taxonomy (GTDB): domain Bacteria; phylum Chloroflexota; class Anaerolineae; order Caldilineales; family Caldilineaceae; genus Bin5. Next base: position 5,429 of record JAJDZJ010000131.1, on the reverse strand, counting down.
CGGCACAACGACGGCCACGGTTTTGGCGCAGTCGATCGTCACTGAGGGTTTGAAGAATGTCACGGCGGGTGCCAACCCGATGTTGCTCAAGCGCGGGATTGAGGCCAGCTGTGACGCAATCGTCACCGCGTTGAAGGATATGGCGACACCGGTCGCCGGGCAGGAAGAGATTGCCCAGGTAGCCAGCAACTCTGCGGCCGACTCGCAGATTGGCGATCTTATCGCCGAAGTGATGGCCAAGGTTGGCAAAGACGGGGTCATTACGGTTGAGGAGAGCAAGGGTCTTCAGTTCGAGACCGAGTATGTCGAGGGAATGCAGCTGGACCGCGGCTATCTCAGCCCGTACTTTGTCACCAACAACGAGAGGATGGAGGCAGAGCTGGATTCGCCCTATCTCTTGATCACCGACAAGAAGATCAGCAGCGCGCAGGACATCGTGCCTCTGCTGGAGAAGCTAGTCCAGGTTGGGAAGCGTGAGCTGATCGTGATTGCCGAGGATGTGGACGGCGAGGCGCTGGCCACGCTGGTGCTGAACAAGCTGCGCGGCATGTTCAATGCGATGGCGATTAAGGCGCCCGGGTTTGGCGACCGCCGCAAAGCGATGCTTCGCGACATTGCCATCCTGACCGGTGGTCAGATTCTTTCGGAAGAGGTAGGCCGCACGCTTGAGAGCGCGCAACTGGAGGATCTCGGCCAGGCCGACAAGGTGATCAGCACCAAGGACGCGACGACGATTGTGGGCGGCCACGGCGGCAGTGAGGAGATTCAGGGACGGATCGAAGAGATCCGGGCAGAGACTGATGCCAGCACCAGCGACTACGACCGCGAGAAGCTGCAGGAGCGTCTGGCCAAGCTGGCGGGCGGCGTTGCCATTTTGCGTGTTGGCGCGGCCACTGAGACTGAGCTCAAGTACCGGAAGACCCGTGTCGAGGATGCGCTGAGCGCCACCCGCGCGGCGGTCGAGGAAGGTGTTGTGCCCGGCGGCGGCGTCGCGCTGATCAATGCGGTTTCGGCGCTGGACAGCGTTGAGATGTCGGATGCTGATGCGGCTACGGGCGCCCGCATTCTGAAGCGCGCCCTGGAAGAGCCGATGCGCATGATTGCCACGAACGCCGGATTGGACGGCGCCGTAGTGATCGAGAAGGTGCGCGGTCTGCACGAGGGCGGCAAGGCCAACACGGGTTATGATGTGATTCAGAACGACTATGTCGACATGATGGATGCAGGCCTGTCCGACCCGGTCAAGGTTACGCGCAGCGCGGTTGAGAATGCGAGTTCGATTGCGGCGATGATCCTGACGACGGCGGCGCTGGTTACGGACATCCCTGAGGAAGAGAAGCCGATGCCGGCCGGCGATCCCGGCATGGGCGGGATGATGTAGTCCGGGTTGGTTCGGGAACTGAATAATGATGGAAAAGGCGCCGGGGACGCGAAGTCTTCGGCGCCGGTTTTTTGGGGAGAGGCGGGAAGAAGGCTGGTTCAGATTTCAGGGTAGTGTGAAACGATAGGTCAGGTAGACCTGGAAGGAGACATCCAAGCCGCCCCTGAAACCTTGCAGGATCGGTTAGAGTGATGACGGCTCAGGCCAGGAACAGGCGAAGCCTGACGTCTCTCTCATCGAATGTGTTGGAAGGATAGGAATGGAGATTCGACCTATTCGGGCTGGATGGCTCCTGGCTGGCAAGGACTGGCGCATCCAATGTTCATTTCGTGACCACGGCTCAGTTGTCGCCGTAAACGTATTTTCCAGTCAGAGTCCATGGTCCTCTTGAATGGGACGATACTGAATGAGCGCCGACCGTCCAGAGATGTCAATGAAGCGGGCCCAGAGTTCGACTCCCTTGGCATCGGAAAGCCGCAGATCCTCGCCGAGAAGGAAGGTAACCGGCTGCGCCGCTCCTTGATTGACGGCCACATTTGAGGTGTAGAGATAGGTACGGTCGTGTGTGTCGCGAATCGGATTGAGGCGGCCCGCTATTCCTGGAAGCATGCCGGTTCCTTCGGGAAAAATTACGCTGCCTCCAGCGGGCAGTTTTTGCAGTTCGATTGCAAGCGCCCTCTGACTCGGAATCCATTCGCGTTCTACGTTGGCGGCGTAGCCCTTGGCGGCAGCGTACACTCTCATAGGCAGGTCGGTCGTATAGAGGGAGAAAGTAGCCATTCCCTCAGAATCGCTCGACGAGCGCAGCCAGGTGTGGTTAGGGAACAGGGCAAGGACATCGACACCGGGCAGAGGCCGTCCGGCCTGCCGAATCGTGATCTGAACTTGCGCCGGGCTAGGTTCCAGGGGCGCAGAGGGAAGCAGCACGAGCAGGTCGGTATCGCCCACGATCCGAAATTCGGCTGGTTTTCCACTGAGGCCCTTGGTCTCGCTCTGGATGATGGGCACACCGTCGCCCCTGCGCTCCATAAAAAAACGGCGGTCTCCGCGGCCCCGCACTCCCCCGGTCGGCGTTCTGCCCAACAGAGAAACGAGCAGTTCGTTGCGCGTGGCCTGGCGGTCGGCAATATTTGCAACGGTGAGGTTGTTCGGCAGCCTGCCCGGAGACTGCACTTCCAGACGGTCGGCGAAGATGGAGAGTCGGATGCGGCTGCTCTGGATTGAGTAGTCGCGGTGGGCCACTGCATTTACTATCGCTTCGAAAATGGCCTGCTCGCTGAATTGGGGGAGATCGATACGATCCGGATCCTTGTACGCTGACACACTCATATTGCGCGTTGCAAAGGCAACGGCCTCCGAGATCTGCTGGGTGACTGGTCCGGAAATCGTCTGCGCGTCAACTTGCCCGGTGGCCCTGTCAATCCCGCGATAGGTGGTTGCTGTAATACAGGCGTTTGGGAGCCATTCTTCAGGTTGCCGGCTGCAAAGGAGGATGCCAGCGACCGTGGCCAGCTGCGGTCCCTCCTCAGGCTCGCTTAAGAGACCTAGTTTGGTCAGCGCCAGCTCAGGGTCGGCGGCTCCTTGTACGCTCAACAGCGGCCGCCACAGAGCCTTTTCCAGGGTTCCGAATCCGGTTCCCGGAACGGGTTGTTTGTCGAACCAGACAAAGCGGGATTGGGCCCGAAGCTGGGCCAGACGCAGCTGGTCATCACTCACCATCGCTCTCTTGGAACTCCCAATACGCCGATAGCTGCCTCCAGGACTGATGTGGAGAGCGTAGCCCTGCGCGACTTCCACGGCGAGGAAGGCCCTTTCGTCGACCTCCAGACGGCGAGTTTCGATTTCGATGGCTGGCTTTATCGAATCGGAGCAGATATTCACGACCAGTTGCTCAACTGTATCCAGTTGGTCACGGTTCATGCCCTGAATGCGGCCGTCATCGGTCACGCCGCAGAACAGGACGCCACCTTTGCCATTAGCGAAGGCAGCTAATTCATCGGCAAGGTCGTTGGAATCTGGCGCAACAGGCCGGTTTACCCGGAAATCGAACTGTTTGAATTCAAAGCGGCTGTCCTCACCCAAGCGCAGCCGGCGCCTAATCTCTTCGTCGCTAAAGGTATATGGCTTCATAATCACATGGCCGCTCTATTTCGAAGGATTCGGTCCTCAGTGAAAAAATGTTGACTGTTTATCGCTTTTGCAGGGAATTCGCAGTCTTCAGGGAGCGGCGCCCTTCCGGATGTGGAACCAGGACCAAGGCCAAGAAACAGATTCAGGGTGATGGCCGCAACGCTCTTGAACCAGGGCAGTTGGAGTCCACTCGCGCGCAACGGGTTAGCTGGTGGCTTGTTGCAGCACATTGGCGAGGCCCCAAGGCGGCTCCAGTACCGTGGGCAACACGGACATGCTGTGGCATGGGGCTTGTCCAGGATAAACAGAGCAGTTCTTTGCAGTTCACGATCTCCTGATCAGCTGCGGATCGCTTTCAACTGAGAAGTACGCCTCTCCGGTACAGGACTGGCAAAGGGTCTTGCCTTCCAGAAGGAGCTCGCGTTCGTTGATGATTTCTTCGCCGCAGCATTCGCACTTTGCCCGTGCGCCGGCGCGACTGACGATAGCGGCGACCGGCGTCGTGAGCTTGACCCACTGGAATGAGAGCAGTTCGTCATCGGGCATGCGCTGGTATCCGTGAAGCATGGCGAAATAGCGGCGAGTCTGGTCAGGCGCGTAGTCATGGGCGCGCTGGCGTACGTCGAGTCGCGGCGCGACGCGGAGGGCGCGTTCCGTTTTGACGTCGATGAAGGTGGCGGCGATTTTGCCATAGTCCTCCACGCGCAGTGTGCGCCGGCCTACGGAGACGCCGGCGACGGCCTCGACGCCGTCGACGAAGCAGCCGTCGGTCTCGGTGATCACGAGGAGGCGTTTGTCTGGGCGCGGCACTTCGAGGTTAAGGATGCCGGCGGCGGCGATAGCGCAGCGCGCCCCGAGCACCTGGCGGGGGCAGAGATGCTTGTGACGGGCCGCGGCCACTTCAAGGGCATCTGTCAGGGTTTGGGAGACAACCGGCGGTAAGGTGTCGATCATTGTCGTCATGGAGAGGGCTCCTTAGTTGCGGCCTTTTTGTCCTCGCGCGCAGTTGCCTTCAGATGTGGATCGAACGGTTGTGTGCGCGGCCTCGCGGCCCCATTATACCACTCCCTTCAAATTGCCCTCTTTCTACGCAACGAAATGGGTACGGCCCATAGTGGGGCGAGTTTTTGGGCTAGTTCCGGGCGTCTGAACTGAAACCTGCAGCCAGAACTGCAGTGGTTAGTGGTCAGGGGTCAGGGGTCAGTGGTCAGTAGTTGCAGTGGCCCGTGGATGGGGAAATGTTGTTGCGCGGAGGTCGGCGGAATGCGAACGGCGGGTGGTCCGCGAAGGGACGCGAAAGGGCGCGAAGTACGCAAACTGCAGCGGGTGGCGGTGGGGATGCGTCGCGCCCCGAACATACGAAGAATCGACGAGGAGGGCGCCCACAAGGGGCCCCCCTACAGCCGTGTGATGGGAAGTGTACACACGGCGGGGCGACCTTTGGGGGTTACACTGCGGGGATGCGCCCCGGGGCGGACGAGGAACGGCGGTCGTCAGAAAGGCGTTGGCCAGGGGGTGGCGGGCGCGCATTCAGAGCGCGGCGGCGATGAGAGGGGGTGACGGGGGCGACGGCAGGGCGTCGTGATTCGGAGGAAAGTCGGAATGTGTTTGGCTGGGCAGCCTTGGCCAATGAACAAACGTTGCCGGCGGGGAACTTTTTTGCGGTCGGCGTTGCGCGGGGGGTGCCCCCAGGGCAATTGCATCCAAATGGTCAACGGTAACGAGCCGGTTGGAAAACTGACTCTCTGCTGTAGGTTCTCTCCCAATAAGATGCGTATGCCCCCAGGGCGATTGCATCTAAATTGGGTCAGAACATCGAAATGCAGCCGAATACTCTTCCAGGTCGGGGTAAGACACAGGGAAATGTACGAAAGATGGCACGTAGACGGAGAATTTAACTTATCTCGCCGACTGAGGG
>JAJDZJ010000019.1 GCA_022824685.1 Caldilineaceae bacterium | reverse complement strand
CTCGCCGACTGAGGGCCTGATCCGCGGCGTCTTCCCGTCGATATTCAGTAAGCGCAGGGTGATTTCCACTTATTCTCGCTTTCTTCTGGCCACAATTTCAACTGAATCGGCCTACAGATTTAGATGCGATTGCCCTGGGGTTCAGAGTATGTCACCATGGCATCTTCGACTGAAAAGGACGGCAATCTGGAACAGACGACAGATTTCTGGATGTTCCTTACCGAACCGCAGAACAACGCTTTCCTCGTCAATGAGAACCAGGCCCGCATTTCTTCGGCCGTGGACGCGCCGCTCGGATCCATTTGGCAGGAGATTGCCACCTTCAAGTTGCCCCTCTATGACTACGCAATTGCCTGGTGGGGCCAGGGCTGGTATTGGGATAATGACAACTTCATGCGATGGCGACCGGTATTCATCGAATGGATTACCGGCCAGATCGATGAGGAGACCTTCTACATTCGCCAGGAGGAAGAGTTCGCCGCCGGCGCGCAGCGTTACGAAGAGATTCTGCAGGAGCAGACTTCCGACAGTTAGGCGTCCGGAAGGGCCGGTGGTCGGAGCTCTGGTGAGGGACCGGCCACCGGCTGCGAACGACTTGGAACTGAGTACTGGTTTTTGACGATGTCTGGAAGAGGACGGCTGCTCGCGTTCGCCGCAATTGGGCTGCTGCTTGCAGCCATTGCGGTCGACTATGCGCAGGCACAGGCGCGCCTGCCTAACATCTCCATTACCGGAGAGTTTGACCAGCCCAAGGTCATCGCGGATGGAAAGAGCTCGATCATATTGACCGTGAGGGTGACGGAAAATGGCCAGCCGCGTACCAACGCGTTGCTCCAGGCTTGGCTCGAGTCCGGAGGCGGTCTCTTCATACCGGAATGGAACTATACCGACGAAAACGGGTTTGCCGAATATACGTACACGCCGAACGCGGCCGGGCCTTATGACCTGCAGGAAGATACAATTGCACATGTGATTGATATTGGCATTGGCAGACTGTTCGAAGTGGACAAGCATTACCGCATTCAGATTCCAGTCGAAGCGCCATTGACCACGGATTAGAGTTAAGGACCTGCTGCATGAGCAGTGCGCAGTCAACGCAGACGGATTCGGCGCCGAGCGGCCGAATTTTGTGGAGAAGAATGCGTCCTACCACGTCGCTGAGTTGGAGAGCGTTTCGCCGCTCCTGGCAGGCTTACGCGCTCCTCAGCCCGATCTTTGCCTTGCTCATCGTCTTTGTCTACTACCCGCCCATCCTGGGCCTCATTCGCGCCTTTTTTCGCTGGCGGCCCGGTGTACCTGCCACGTTCGTCGGGCTGGACAATTTTGTCACTTACTTCACCTACGCTGAAACTCCTCATGAGTTAGTCAACATCGTCAAGCTGCTGGTTTTCGGCCTTTTTGCCGGCATCGTCATGCCGTTCATCATGGCCGAGTTGATCTTCTTTGTGCGCTCTCCGGCCTTGAAGGAACTCTATCGCCTGCTGGTGATCATCCCGATGCTGGTTCCCGGCATCGTGACCGTTCTCCTCTGGCAGAAACTCTACGATCCCTATCTTGGGCCGATCAACGACATGCTGAGGGCAATGGGCCTGGAGCAGTTCGCTCTGAACTGGCTGGGCGAGCATCGTATTGCCATCTATGCCATCATGTTTGTCGGGTTCCCGTGGGTGTGGGGCGTGGGTACACTGATCTATCTGGGCGGACTGGGCCAAATTTCCGAGTCGGTGTACGAAGCCGCGGCATTGGACGGCTGCACCGGCGTGGGTCGGGTGATGCGCATCGACATTCCGCTGGTGCTGGGCCAGGTACGCCTGCTGGCGATCCTGGCCATCATCAACGCGATTACTGCGTTCCAGAACATCCTTGTTCTCACCGACGGGGGGCCGGGATTCTCGACGATGGTGCCAGGACTGACGATGTTTCATTCGGCGTTCCGCGCCCAAAAGTTCGGCTATTCTTCGGCAATTGGCCTCCTTTTGTTCATCATTGCCATGTCGGGAACGCTCATAATAAACCGGGGCATTCGGCCCGCGAACGAAGAGCTGCGGCAGTAGAACATTGCAAGCCTGAAGCTGCATGGGGCGCCAGGCAGCGATGCGACATCTCGAAGAAGATTTACAGGACACTGGCATGACGACCGACCTGAAGAGGAGCCCGAATCGCCGCCCGCTGCAGATGTCCCAATTGGGCCTTCATCTGCTGATCGCCTTCCTGCTGCTTCTTTCGCTGATTCCGACGGTGATCATGATCAACCTGTCGTTCAAGAACGGGTTGCAGTACCGTTGGGAACGCTGGTCACTGAGTCTGCCATTACGCGGCTCGAACTATCTGTCGGCCTGGGACGTGATCGACGCCTACATGATCAATACTGTGCTTGTGGCCATGGTCGGTCTTGCAGGTGTGTTGATTCTCTCGCTGATCGGCGGCTACGTCTTCGCGCGCATGCGTTTTCCCTTGCGAGAGCCGCTCTATTACGCCATCATCGCGCTGCTGATGGTTCCGTGGGTACTCTCCTTTATTCCCGCTTACATGCTCTATAACAATCTGGGTTTGCTCAACACGCGCTGGGCCTTGATTATCCCCAACGTCGCCGGCGGCCCGATTTTCGGCATCTTTCTGATGCGGGCATTCATAACCGGCATACCTGAGGAGCTCTATGAATCGGCCCGCTGCGACGGCGCGGGCGCCTGGTCGCTCATCTGGCGCATTACGTTCCCCCTGAGCCTTCCCGGGCTGGCAACGCTCTCCGTGCTCAATTTCGTGGCCGAGTGGAACTCTTTTCTGTGGCCGCTGGTGACGATCAGCGATATGAGCAAGCAGGTGATATCGGTTGGCCTTTTCCGCCTGTCGCGAACGACCAACGACAGCGTCGACTTTGGCTCGGGCGGTCCTCTTTTCGCCGGCTATGTGCTGGCTTCTATACCCCTTGTCATACTCTTTATCGTGCTCGGCAAGTTCTACGTCGAGGGGCTGGTTGAGTCCGGCATCAAGATGTAGACTTCTCGAACAGCTGCAATTGAATCGTTGAAGATTCGCTTCCCCTGATGCCCCAGATTTCTTGTGTCGTCCCAGTTTACCCATCAGACAAGCAGACTTATCCCATTGGATTCGGCGGACCGAACCGGTATTGAACCGAAAGGGGTCAAAGATCATGCGAAGAATGCCAATTAGCAGACGAGAATTCTTGTCGGTGACAGGCGCGGCAGGCGGCGCGGCTGTCCTGGCTGCCTGCGGGCCCGCGCCGGCGGCAACAGACGAAGGGCAGGCCGCCGCGCCGGCAATGGAAGACGTGGAGCTTCAACTGGCAGGATGGCCGGGTCAGGGGCCGGAGCTTCTCGAGGGGCTGGAGACATTCGAAGAAGAGAATCCCGGAATCAAGGCAACCTGGGTAGAGACTCCGGGTGATTACCGCGCGAAGCTGCTCTCCATGATCGCCGCCGGCACGCCGCCCGATACTGCGTTCAGCACCGACTTCTACACATTCGCCCGCGATGGACTCCTGATTGATATCACGGACATGCTGATGGCCGATCCGTTGCTGGGCGCTGAAGATTACTTCATCCAGCCGCAGGAAGAGGAGCGCTGCACGTGGGAAGGACGCTGGTACGGCATTGGCTCATGTTGGGTCTGCCACCATGTATACTACAATCGCGCCATCTTCGAGGAGGAAGGCATCGACCCGCCCAGCACCGATCCTGACGAAATCTGGACGTGGGACCACTTCGTGGACGTTGCACGCCAGATGACGGTGGACGCGAATGGCAACCATCCCGGAGACAGTGGGTTTGACATTGAAAACGTTGAGCGCTGGGGCATGAACATTCCATATTGGATGCACTCGTCCTTCGTCCTTTCGAACGGCGGCTATATCTGGCATCCGGAAACGAGGCTCTACGGCTACGACCAACCAGAGGCGATCGAGGCAGTGCAGAAGGTGGCTGACTTAGTGCTGGTCGACCAGGTTATGCCTAACTCTGCGACGTTTGAGGCGATCGGCATGGGCTTTGTGCAACTGCTGGAGACGCGCACAATGGCAATGGTCATTGAAGGCTCGTGGTCGATGGCATATACACATGATATGCAGGAGCCGCTAGGCACTGCAGTTCTGCCCAAGATGAAGGTGCCCGCCACTTGGCTTTCGGCGCATCTGCACATGATCTTGCAGGGCACGAAGCATATAGACGAGTCCTGGAAGCTGGTTCGCTTCCTCAGCAGCCCCTATTACCAGGAACTTTTCCTGGTCTCCGGTCTCTGGTTGCCCAGCCAGACGGCGCTGATGGAAGAAGAAGCGATGGACCGCTGGATGTCTCTTGAGGTACACCGGGAAGGATACAGAGATATCGTGACCAAATGGGTGCCGGATTACGGGCATCCGATGTACGGGCCTCCCGGCGAAGGCGAGGCGAGCGGTTTCATTTGGCCGGCCCTTGACGCGGTCTGGATCGGTGACAAGACCGCCGAGGAGGCGCTGCTGGATGCCACGCCAAAGGCGAACGAAGTCCTGAAGAGTGCATAATCCGCCCTTCCGCGGCGGGTGAGAAAGGTCCGGTCAGGGTCTAAGTTCACTCGCCGCGCGTTGCCGGCCCTTCCCCGCTGGCACTGCACCCGGATTGAAGAATGTCCATGATAGGCCAAGGGCTCAGCCGTTGGGGTCTGAATAGCCCCGCGGCCAGGCGAAACATCACCGGATATATTTTTATATCCCCCTTCATTCTTGGGGTCCTCATCTGGTTCCTCACTCCGGCTCTCACTGCCGGCTGGCTTACATTTCAGAAGTGGAATCTGATCACGGCGCCGCGCTTTGTCGGCTTGGACAACATCGAGAATCTCTTCAGGGATGAACTGTTTCTGCAGTCTCTGAAGGTCACCACAGTCTACACGCTGGTGGCGGTACCCCTTGGCCTGGTGCTGAGTTTTTTTATTGCACTTCTACTCAATACAAGAACTCGCGGCATCAGCATCTATCGAACGATCTATTACCTCCCCAGCATCGTTCCGGCAGTGGCTAGCGCAGTTCTTTGGGCCTTCATTTTGAACTCAGAATTCGGGTTGCTCAACGCCGGGCTGCGCGCAATCGGACTGCCTAAAATCCTCTGGCTGCAGGAACCGGAGTGGGCTTTGCCCGCCCTGATCCTGATGAGTCTGTGGGGGCTGGGAGCCACGATGGTGATCTACCTGGCGGGACTGCAGGGCATACCCGATGTGTACTATGAAGCGGCTGAGATTGACGGGGCCGGCGCCGGGAGCAAGCTGCTGCATGTAACCATTCCACTTTTGTCCCCAGTCATTTTCTTCAATCTGGTCATGGGCATCATCGCCAGTTTCCAGATCTTCACCGCCGGTTACCTGATCACCAGCGGCGGTCCACAGAACGCTACGCTTTTCTACGTCCTGTACCTGTATCGCGCGGGATTCCTGCACCTCAAGATGGGGTACGCGGCTGCCCTCGCTTGGGTGCTTTTCATTATTATAATGGGGCTGACAGTGCTCATCTTCAGGTACGTGGGAAGCATGATTTACTACGAAGACACCCGTTGACAAAGAGCTCTGGGTGGAAGAAAGAAGCAGGCAGACCTCAGTACGAGGCACTGTAGGAGAAGAAAAGGGCTGTAGAACGAAGTGACAAAGAATGCTGGACAGCGGACTCTAATTCAGTTGATTCTTCTGGTTGGGGCGATCCTTATGGCTCTGCCATTCCTTTGGATGGTAAGCAGCTCGTTGAAGCACGAACTCCACATCTTTCAGTTTCCGCCCCAGATTTTCCCCAACCCAATACGCTGGCAAAACTACCCTGAAGCGCTGGCAAACCCGAATGCGATGCCGTTCTACGTTTACGTCAAGAATACAGTGATCATCGTCATCGTGCGCGAAGCGGCGGTCATTCTCTCCGCCTCCTTCTGCGCCTATGGCTTTGCACGGCTGCGCTTCGTGGGACGCGACATCTGGTTTGGCATTGTTCTTGCGACGATGATGGTTCCTTACATTGTCCTGATGGTGCCGACCTATGTGCTCTTTACCCGTCTGCAATGGATCGACACCTTTCTTCCACTCACCGTACCGTGGTTTTTCGGGGGCGGGGCGTTTAACATATTTTTGCTGCGTCAGTTCTTCCGCACCATTCCTGAAGAGCTCGCTGACGCGGCTCGGATCGACGGTTGCAACGAATATGCCATCTACGCCCGGATTTTGATGCCCTTAGCCAAACCAGGCCTGATTGCGGTGGCGATCTTTACCTTCATTGACGGCTGGAACGACTTCATGGGACCGCTGCTCTATCTCAACTCGCCGGAAAACTACACGGTTGCCCTGGGCCTCGCTCTTTTCCGGGCAGCCGTGGGAGGGATGGGATCCGCAGGCGGACGCTCTCGCTGGGACTGGCTGATGGCTGCTTCGACAGCCATGGTCGTTCCTGTCATTCTTGTCTTCTTTGCCTTGCAGCGTTATTTTGTCAAGGGAGTTGTGATGACTGGGTTGAAGGGCTGAGTTCAAGCGTGACCCCGAGCGGACAGCACCGTCAATGCCGCTGCCAGATCCGGGCTGGCATAAACTGATTACGTTGGATACGTTTCTCAAGGAGCGCTGACGAATGTTCACACAAGCCGAAATCGACCAGTTTCACCGCGACGGATTCATCGTGGCAAAGGGAGTCGTACAGGGCGAGGAGTTGGCCGCGCTGCGCAAGGCGGCGGACCGGGTGATGGAGGAGGGGATGGCGGGCATCGATGAAGGGGGGCACCGCTACCGGCCGAACCCGGACGGGTCGCGCACGTATTTTCGCAGCGAGTTCATGTGGGACCGGGACCCGGTCTTTCAGGCGGTGACGGCCAATCCGTCGCTGCTGGCGCATTACGGTCAACTGGTCGGACACCCCTTCATGCCGATCGTCGATTCTTTCGTGTGCAAGATTCCGGAAGGTGACGTGCCGGTCCACTGGCACCAGGACCCGCCGTTCGGCGACCCGGAATGGCCGGATACACACCCGATCCCCAATATCGACGCCGACATCTACCTGGACCATTCAACGATCGAGAACGGCTGCGTCTGGGCGATTCCGGGGCATCATCTGGTAGGCCACGTTGAAGTCGAGAACTATTCGGAGGAGATGCTGTTCGACGAACTGGGGGCCGTGCCAATCGAGTTGGGGCCGGGCGATGTCAGTTTCCACTGCCTGTCCGCTCCGCACGGCTCTGCCGGCAACCGCACTCCCGATCTTCGCCGCACTTTCTACGTACATTACATGAACCGTGAGGTCCAGGAACAGAGCTACGGCCACCTTGGCTACGTCCAGCAGTTGGAAAAGGAAAGGGGTCTGTTCGACGACCGCGCCCTGGCCGCAGCCCAGAAGATGATCGACACACGTAAGGAATTGGGCTACGACGGCCTGGAAGGCAGCGGCGTGCGCCTGATGGACGAGGGATTCGAGTTCACCGGCGAGCCGAGGACGCCGCCCAGACACTGGGGCACTTTGATCGCCGCCATGTCCGAGGACGAAATCAAGCGAAAGAAATCTCTCACCTACCTTACCACAACCACATAGTCTGCTCCGTGCCGCCAGTTTTGCCAGGTCTGGTAAGGGAGAACGCTGCGCGACATTTCTCCCTTACCCGGAGAGGCGCCCTCTTCATGTCCTCGCGAGCCTTTGAGGCGAAAGTAGCAACGCAAGGTCCCAAGCACCACTTTTTCGGCTACTATGGCATCTGCCCCTGGGATTCTACGGGGCAGTATCTACTCTGCCTGGAGTCGGAGTTCCACGAACGGCCGCCCGGGGCTGACGATCGCGCGGTGGTCGGGTTGGTTGAGCTGGCGACTGGCAGATTCGAGCCGCTGGCTGAGACGCGGGCCTGGAACCTGCAACAGGGCTGCATGCTGCACTGGCTGCCGACCGCGCCGGACCGCCTCATCACATATAATGACCGACAGGGCGACAGGCATGTGGCAGTAGTCCTGGACATCCACTCCGGGAAGAAACGCGTTCTGCCCCGCCCGATAAGCGGGCTGACCCGCGACGGCCGCTACGCGGTCAGCCTGAACTATGCCCGGCTAAAGTCCCTGCGTCCGGTTGTCGGGTACGCCGGCCTGCCGGATCTTTTCGCCGACCAGAACCATCCTGAAGACGACGGCATTTACCTGATGGACACCGAGACGGGAGAAGCGGATGTGCTCGTGTCCTACGAGGATGCTCGCGCCCTGTTGCGCGACGACCCCGATGCGCAGACCCACAAACTCTGGTTCAACCACACCGTTATCAACCGAGACGATACCCGCGTCGTCTTTGTCGTCCGTTGGAACGAGCCGGGGGTCGAAATCAAACATACGGTCCTGGTCTCTGCCAGCCTCAAAGGGGGCGATCTGCGCATTCTGACCGATTTGGGCGCGTCGCACTTCGACTGGCAGTCGGCGAGAACGCTGATCGGCTGGGTCACGATGAAGGAGGGCGAAAACTGGTACCGGATCGATGAACCCAGCGGCGATTATGAGCTGCTGCGTCCTGACGTTCTCACCCGCAACGGCCATAACAGCTTTACCCGGGACGGCGTCTGGATGCTGACCGACACGGGGCCGGACGAGAACAACCTGCAGTCTCTGATGCTGTGGAATATGGAGGAGGAGCGGCTGGTTCATCTGGGACAGTTTGCGTCGCCTCCCCCTTTCCGCGGCGAAATCCGCTGTGACATGCACCCGCGCTGGAGCCGGGATGAACGCCAGGTCTGCTTCGATTCAGTCCACGAAGGGACGCGCCAAGTGTATGTGATGGACGTTTCCGCAGCCGTAGCCCCATAGGTCACTGAACCGGCGCCTACAGTCCTCTCTCTCATGTCCTCGTATAGCAGCAATGATTTGACACAAGACCTGCGGCGCCTCGGCGTTGAAGCGGGCGACATCCTCTTTGTTCACTCCTCGTTCAAATCTCTGGGTCCGGTCGACGGCGGCGCGGATAGCGTGATCCGGGCGTTAGAGGACGCGATCGGGCCGGAGGGGCTGTTGCTGATGCCCTCCTTTAACCTGGTGACGTGGGAGCTGCGGCCGGAGACGTGGGACTTACAGTATACGCCTTCCACTGTCGGCTGGATAACGGAGAGGTTCCGACAGTTGCCAGGCGTCTATCGTTCAGACCACTACTCACACTCGGTGGCGGCGCGCGGAAGAGGAGCCAAAGCTTTTGTTGCGGGTCATCTTCGTCAGGAGGGGTACGGTTCACATTGGGACCGCGAGCCGTGGGGCAAGACGTTCGGCCTGCATTCGCCCATGTACAAGGCCTATGAGGCAGGTGGGAAGCTGCTCATGCTGGGGGTGGACTACTACACTTCGACCTACGTCCATCTGGTCGAAGCGATGTACTGGCGCATGCTGCGCGGCAGGAGCCGGAATACAGAGCGCGAGCCGGGATTCCCAGCCCTGGATCGGGTCAAATTGGGCGCGTTCTGGGAAGGGTCAGGGGAACCGCGGCACGGACGAGTCGGAGACGCGGCCTGCCGGTTGTTTGGGATTCGAGGCTACGTAGACACGCTCCAGGCCGAGGTGGAAAGGAATCCCAAGCCATATTTGCGTTGACCGTTGAGTAAGTCGTCCAGCAAATCAGACGATTCTGCAAGTACGCATTCTCTCACTCAGTCAGGCTTATACTTGGGCTGGCGCGGCGTATGGTCACGGACCATGCGGGTCGTGCGCTTTGCGAGCGGCAGGGTTACCCGTGCGCCGCCGAGAAGATGTGATTCAATGAAGCCGAAGATCAGTTCGTTGCCGGCGCGGGCCGCGCGCACGCCTCCCCTGGGAGGCTGCCCCGTGTCGAGCGCACGGACAAGGTCTTGGACGGCTCGCAATGTAGAACTGGTCGAGGGTGTCACAGGCGCGGGCCCGGTCTGGAGTTCGTTGCGTCCGCGCAGGCCAACCGGTTCTGCCTTGCGCACCTGCCATTCACTCCCGTCGTTGAAGGCGGTAATCGTTCCGAGAGTGCAGATGGCTTCGGTCTCTGATCTGCGGTCGGTGAGCAGAACGTACGCCTTCACCCCATTAGCGAACTGGATAATCCCCTCGCCCTGCGGGTCGCCTGTCAGTACATCGCCGTCGAGCATGCTGTCGCCGTCAGGCAGATGGCCTTGCACCCACTCGGCCGGCGCGTCGTCATTTAGCCGCAGAATGAGGTCCAGAAAGTGGCTGCCGTTATTGAACAAGGGGCCGACGTTGTAGATGATCAGCTGCTGAAGATCACCCAGTTCGCCGCTGTCGATGATCTCTTTCATGCGGTCGTACTTGGTGTCATAGCGGCGGTTGGTCCCGAGATTGAGGATGGCGCCGTTGCGCTCGACAGCCTCGACCATGGCGTCGGCGTCGGCCATTGAGGCGGCCATCGCTTTTTCGGCATAGATCGCCTTGACGCCGTGGTTGGCGCAGTCGACGACGATGGCGGCGCGCGGCTCCGGTTGGGTGGCCACGCTTACGATGTCGAGATTCTCTTTGGCGAGCATTTCGCGGTAGTCGGTGTACTGGCCTTCGGCGGGCACACCGTGCAGTTGGCCGAACTCTGCCATGACGTCGGTACGAAGATCGGCGCAGGCAACCAGGTTTGTGCGATCACAGGTCGTGTAGCCGGCCGCGTGTGAGTAGGGGAGCGCGATTCTCGCATATCCGACAACTTCATTGTCAATGAACCCACCCATTCGGCTGCAACCGATTACTCCGGCGCGGTAAGTTTTCATCGCTTCCATCCTCCTCGTGCAGTTTCTGTTGGGCAAGGTTTCGTTGCGAACCGTACAGGCATCCTTTGGTCAACCCAAAGCATTGATCCTATCTCGAATCTCTTGTGTCAGCCCCATTGCCTCAGCCTGGAAGGCCTGATCGACATGGGAGGTCGTGCGGCACCCGATCAGCACGGAAGTGATGCCAGGCTGGCCTATCGCCCAAGCCAGCGAAAGCTGTACCATGGAGATTCCTGTTTCCGCGGCCACTTCGCGAAGACCCTCCATGCGGCGCATCGAAACGTCGTTCTCATAAATCTCCCAGTGGTCGGGCATGACATCGAAGCGCGTCCCCTTGGGCGCTGTCCAGGTCTTGGTGTACTTACCGGTGAGGAACCCGGCGCCTAATGGGCTATAGGAGATCACGCCGATGTTCTGGTCGGCGCAGAAAGGGAGCACTTCGGCCTCAATGTCACGGATGGCAACGTTGTAGTTGGGCTGAACCGATACCATGGGCGCCCAACCGTTTACGTCGGCAATCCAGAGCGCTTTGCACAGCTGCCATGAGGCGAAGTTGCTGCTCCCCACGTAGCGTACTTTCCCCTGTTCTACAAGCGTATTGAGTGCATCCAGCGTTTCTTCGAAGGGCGTGCCGTCGTCGTAAGCATGGAGCTGGTAGAGATCGATGACGTCGGTCTGCAACCGGCGCAGGCTATCGTCGGCGAACTGCAGAACCCGCTCGCGGCCCAATGGCGGCGCGATTTTGGTCGCGAGCACGACTTTTTGCCGGTTGCCGTTGCGGGAAAGCCAGTGCCCAAGCACCTCCTCGGAGCCCCCGGCTGAATAGACCTCGGCGGTGTCGATCAGGTTGACTTCCTTGTCCATGGCGTAGTCGAGAATCGAGAAGGACGTTTCCAAGTCGATTTCGCGGCCGAAGGTCACGCTGCCCAGGCCGATTGAACTGACGTTCAGATCAGAGTTGCCCAATTGGCGAAATTCCATCTGCTATACCTCCTGACATGCCTTAAAGGTTTTGCTTGGTTTTGAAGTGACTCCCGAGGCGGCGGGCGTATGGTTGGCCCACCGCTCGATCGCAATCTCTACGATTCAAGGTCGCCCCGAATCAGGACAGACGCATCCTCTTTGCTGCCGAGAGTAAGTCAGCCTGCCAGTTGCTCGGATTTAGCAACGCGGGATCGTCGATGCGCAGCTGACGCAGTTCGTGAATCAGATCGGGCGACAGCGTTGCTGTCGCCGCGGCCAGGTTTTCTTCGAGTTCCGTCTGCGTGCGCATGCCGACGAGAACTGAACCGATCCGGGGTTCAGCCAAAGCGAAAGCGATCGCCGCTTGCGCCGGAGTAAGGCCGCTGGTCGTCTGCCGGGGGTTCCTGGCGGCCTCGGCAACCAAGTGGCGGAAGCGCCTCGAGCGCGCCTTCAACGGCTCAAGCCTGCCGGGCAGGTAGTCGGCGCGTTCGGTCAGGACGCCTTGTAACAGGACCGAGCGCACCAGTATGCCGATGTTCCGCCTCACTGCCGCGGGAAAAAGTTTAGCCGCCAGGCGCTGGTCGAAGAGGGAATAGGTAACCTGAACGGTGTCGAACAGTTCCAATTCGAGAGCGGCGAGGGGCAGGTCAGGCCCGTAAAAGGAACCGCCTCGCCAGAGCATCATCCCGCTGGCGCGCGCCTGCGAAAAGACCTCTGCCACAAGGTCTGCCTGGTCCAGAAGGTCTCCGTCCACGTTGTGAATCTGCCAGATGTCCACATAGTCGGTCTGCAGTGAGCGGAGACTGTTTTCCAGGCCTGCAAGCATGGCTCTGCGCAGAGCTTCGCCGCGCAGCGTCTTGCCGTCAGCCTGCACCGTGGCCTTGGTGGCAATCACCACCCGTGATCGCCGGCCGCGAAGTGCCCGGCCCAGAATTGCCTCGCTGTTGCCGTAAGCCTGGGCGGTGTCAATGAAGTTGATCCCGGCGTCCAGCGCGGCGCCGACCAGCCGTTCGGCGGCAGATTTGGAGGGTTGCCCGTAGTGACCGGGCACGGGGATCCCGTAGTCCATCCCCAGTTCAACGGTGCCTAAAGCGATGGGAGAAACGGACAGCCCGGTTCGTCCTAGAGTGCGATAGTGACTGCGGTCCATGGGTTTCGTGCCAGTGGCTTGAAGGAGGCGGCTGATGCGGATACTGGCTGATGGTCAACGTTTTTCGGTCGCATCTGTTTCGTGGATGGGAAGTGCCCCCGACATGTACTCCTGTTCCCACAAGGCCACCGTCTCTTTGATGAACTCATCTACGGGCCTGTCGATCCCGTGCTGGGCCATCAACGCCGGCAGCCACTTATGACCGAATGCGACATGTTGCCGTTCGTCGGCCATGTCGTAACTGACAAACTGGGCCGACAGGCGGTCACCGGTTTCTGCGTAGGCGGCCATCTGCTCGTGGCGGTGCGGGAACGCGTGTGTCTCGTTTCCCATCGTCAGGAGACAGTATTGCGTGGCGGCATCGTACTGGCTGCGCCAGGTGAAGATAAGCGTATTCTGCGGTACATCTGTGTAGTCGAGTCCGTGGTGGGCCAGCCATTCGATGCCCAGTTTGCAGTGCCGGGTCTCGTCATAGCAGTGGCGTGCGCTGTCGTAGGTGAAGGCCCACGGCATGTCGGGCGAAAGGTGGATGATGAGCGCAACCGTTTCGGCGGCCAGCATCTCCTGGCTGTAGCTCTCAAAGTCCCGCAGACGCTGTGTCGCATGATCGGTCGCGGTGACGCGCTTTCCGGCGTCGCGATTGACCAGGCTGAAGCGGCTGTCGCGGGCAGCGTCTGCCGGGCATTCAAATGGCTTGCGGCAAGCGGGCTGCGCCGGTTTCCCGGTTCGCTCTTCACGTCCGGAAACGCCCCCAGCCGCGCCCAACAGTTCGGCCAAATAACTTTCCCATTCACCGGGCGCATGGTCGGCCAGGGCTTCGTCTGCCCAGGCGAGTTGCGCTTCTTCATCGATCAATATGTGTTTGAATGCATACAGGGTCGGCGCGTCGGGATTGGCGAACGTCTGCTCGCAGTGCCAGCGATAGGTGTCGACGAGAGCGGGCTTGATCACACGGAAGAGCCCGGACAGGAGGTCAGCCTCGGCGGGCGCGTGAACCGCTTCCGCCATCAGGTGTTCGAGCTCGTCGTCGCCGGGCGGCCGGAAAGCAGGGGTCTGGATTTCGCGCAGCCGCTGGTAGAGATACTGTACATGCTGGGCGTCTTCCCAAAGCAGTCGCCCCATGGCCAGTTTCCAGTCCATATTGGCGGTTCCCGGTAGCCAGGCAGCCAGAATACGCAGCGTCTCATATTCGATGAAGCGGTAGCGGTTGAGTAGCTGCTTGTTGTGGGCGAAATTAATCTCTTCCGTTGGGGATATTACCTGCATAATCCTCCTCCTTATTCGATTCCAAGGAGTGCCGCAGCGTTGCCGTAGAAAATGTCTTCGACTTGGCGCTCGCTCAATTTCAGCCGGTCGCATGCGAGCCGGATGCTTCGCAACGACTCAAGGCCGACCAGCACCGGCTGCAGTGAGATATGCTTCTCGTCCAGGTTCATCTCGTCGGCGTAGAGCCAGTGGAAGGAGTCGCCGATGGCAACACAGCGGCCGCGTGTGTGGCTGACATGGAAGTCGGTTCCGTACATCAGCTTCTCGTGGCCCATCGTCTCGACAATGGCCTCGAACGCGCCTGCTTCGGTCACCGCGGATGTATCAAACCATACGTTATCGAGGCCGCGCAGGCTTTCGATGCCCTCGATTGTATGCCATGGGTTGAAGCCGCGCGCCGCGTGGGCCAGAATCAACTGCATCTTGGGATAGGATTCGCAGTATCGGCGGATTGTTGCCTGATTGACCGGGTCGGCCAGGGCGCGGTCGCGCACCATGTGCAGGGTGATGGTCAGCCCCAATGTATTGGCCGCGGCAACGTGCTCCTCGGGCAGATAGGCCTCGATCGGCGCCGTCCAGGTCGGGTCATCGGCGGTGTAGGATCCGGCTGCGGACTCGTCTGTGCCCAGCTTGGGATTGAGCGGCGCCATGGTGTGGTAGCACTTCAGGCCGGTCATGCCCAGTCGGCGGACGTCGTCCAAGATGGTTTCGGCGTCCATGTCGGGCGAGATGATCAGCTGCCCGCGCGAGTTGGCCGCGAGCGGTGACGGGCCACTGATTTCTGCGCCGATGAAGTCGTTGTTGGCCCGGCGGTCGCCGAGAAAGGCGAGCCCAAAGAAGAGGCCGCCAACGACTCGTCCTCCCGGGTGCAGCCACTCGTTGTACTGCTCGAATTCGGCCAGACCCAGCCGCGGCGGGGTCGAGGCAAGCCCGGCGGGGGGGCCTCCTTCCGGATAGTGCTCGTGGGTGAAGAGGTGCGCGTGGGCGTCGAAAATGCGGTCCGGCAGAAAGGGCAGGACCTCTCTCTCAAGAAATGACTGGTCTGCTTCTGTAAACTCATATTCAAACATGGTAGGTTCCCAGCAGTAGGCCGCCCTGGCTGTTCCGCAAAAGGAATGCGCAGATCTATCTGACTTGGCGGCGGAATGGCTCCTTCTTGAGATTGACGGTAAGCAGGTCGTCGATATTGCCCTGCTCCAGCCCGGCGCGAACGACCTGCAGGGCCTCAGCGGCCGCTTCGCCCGTCAGCCGGATATCCTCATCGGTATGCGCCAGTGTCGCCTTGAAGCTCATGTAGGTGTGGACCCCGCGGCGGGCCATCTCCTGGATAAACAGGGTAGAGACCTTGCGCGGATCGATGTCGTCCGGCGTATTGAGCGTAACGGTTGGGCCGGTATGCAGACCGGTGCAGGCGCCGTCGAGGCCGGACTCCTCGATCGCCTTGTTCAGTTCGCTGCGCAGATTCTCGCCAATCTCTTTGAAGCGACGGGGCGATTCGCGCTTTTTCAGTTCACGAATCGTTGCCAGCGAGGCGGCCAGTCCGATATTGTCGCTCCAGTATGAACTTGAGATGAACATGTGCTTGGCCGGTTCCATCACCTCACGCGAGCCGACCACCGCGCCCATTGGGTAACCGTTTGACATCGACTTGGCAACCACAGTCATGTCCGGAGTGACGCCGACGGCCTCCTGTACGCCGCCGACGGCGATGCGCCAACCGCAGGAAACTTCGTCGAAGATGAGAATGACGCCATGGTCAGCAGCCAGCTTCTTGACCCCTTCAAGGTAGCCCGGAGGGGGCAGCTCGGATCGGGCAGGCTCCATCATGATGGCGGCGACCTCGCCAGCATGTTCTTCCAGCAACGCGGAGAGCATCTCCAGATCGCCGTAGACAAAGGGGATGACGGTTCCTTCAAGCGCTTTGGGGACACCGATCGGCTCGATGCCGGCGAAGGGAAATTCACCGCTTTCCGGGTCAACGCCGAAGTTGGCGGCCTGGTACCAGTCGTGCCAGCCATGATAGCCGCAGAAAAGGATTTTGTCCTTGCCTGTCGTGCCGCGTGCGATGCGCACGGCTACTGCGCAGGCATCGCCTCCCCCTTTGGAGTAACGAACCATCTGGGAACTGGGAATCGTGTCGTTGAGTTCTTCGGCAAGCTCCAATTCCAGGGGGCTGTTGGCGGAAAAGAGACTGCTGCGGTCGATCTGTTCCTTCACCGCAGCGTCTACGACATCATCCGCATGGCCCAGGATAATGGCGCCAACTGCGTTCATCCAGTCGATGTACTCATTCTCATCAACATCGATGAAGCGAGAACCCTTGGCGCTCTGGGCATAGATGGGGCTGACGCCGTGGGCGAACTGGTCGGCGCGGCGGCTGATCAGCTGTGTCCAACCGGGAATCAACTCCTCCGCCTGGTCGTAGAGATCGAGCGAGCGGGATACATCGTGTGTAGCGGCATTTGGGAACGAGGTCATGTTGGCCTCCGATTTGCCTGTGCGCGGGCGCCATGCCCGTGATAAGAGACGGGAATCTAATCTTGCCAGTTGAATATCACGCCCAGCATATTTTTCTCGCGATGGTAGGCCATCTCGTAGGCTTCCACCATCTCGCTGAAGTGGAAACGGTGCGTGATCAGGCGGCTCGGTTCCAGCAGTCCATCGGCCATGAGAGACACGACATGGTCGGCGATGTTGTCCCAGGCGTAACGGTCGGCCGTATTGTAAGGGTCTGACCCGGCCCCGGGATAGAGGTAGCCGGCCCTTTCGGAAACGGCGATCAACGACGTACCTTTGTTGTAGAATAGCTCCATCGCAAGCGGGTTGAAGTCCAGGGGCGGCTCTCCGCGGCCGAGGAGGCTGACGACTGAGACGCGCCCGCCGGGCCGGACGATTTCCATGGCAGTTCGGAAGGCGGGCCACGGATTGGCGGTCAGGATGACAAGGTCAATGCCCTGGCCGTTTGTAAAGGCGTCCAGCTTGGCCTCGAGTTTGGAGTCATTATAGAGAAAGTTGGCGTGCGCGCCCATCCTGTCGGACATCTCCATTCGGATGGGGCTGTTGGCGATTCCTGCGACGCGACCGCCGAAGAGAGGACCCAAAGCAATGGCGCCCAGGCCCAGGACGCCCACGCCCACGACGGCCACATTTTCTCCCGGTCGGAACTGGGCCTTGTGGTAGCAGTGCGCGCTGAGCGCGTAAAGATGGGCGTAGACGGCATCCTCATCCGGGACGCCATCCGGGATCACGACGAGGCTCTCCGACTCAGCCATGATGTATTCGGACTGGTGGGGCGCGCGGGTAACGATTCGATCCCCCACTTTGACGCGCGAGACCTTGCTTCCGGCCGCCTGTACGATACCCAGGTTGCTGTCGCCGACCCATCGAGGGTATCCGGGCGCCCCGGGGACCTGGTCGGCCCCTTCATAGTTGCCGCGATCGGTGCCGATTTTCAGTGCGGAGATGCGGGTCTTCACCCACACCTCGTCGTCGGCAAGCTGGCTGGCGTCCAGCTCCTGCTCCTCGATTTGCAGATCGCGCGGGCCATGCAGAATTGCTATCTTCATGCGATTTCGCCTCTCTCTTCTTGGGGTTCCTCCGCTGGCCGCGTGTTTACGCGCCCGGCACGCTGTCCAGGCCTTCGCTGCATTCCTTCAGAACATTCATCAGGCTGAAGTCTCCGCCCCACGGAACCATCTGCGCGCCCATTTCTCGGAAACGTTGGATTTCTTCCACCGAACCGGCAGTGATGCCCCAGACCTTGCCGTGCTTCTCCGTCGCAGCGGCAACTGTTTCGATGGCCTTCTCCATGGTCAACTCGCCGTCCCCTTGCGTCGCGATACGGAGCGAAAGATCAGCGGGCCCGATGAATAGTCCGTCGATGCCATCGATCGAAGCAATCTCCTCGGCGTTTGCGACAGCTTGCAGGGTCTCGACCTGGGTGATCAGAAAGGTCTCCTGGTTGGAATCGGCGTTGTAGTTGCTCTCAGGATGCCAGACTCCTATACCGAAATCACCGTCCAGACCGGCTCCGTCCATGCCGCGGTTGCCCAGCGGCGGGAATCTCACGGCCTGGACGATGTCGGAGGCCGTTTGCGGATCGGAGACCAGGGGCATCAGGAAACCGGTTGCCCCGTCCTCAAGGTATCGGTACAGCTTCGTTCGTTCCAACGTTGGAGGGCGAACCATGCAATCGATATCGTTATGGTGGCACATCATGATAATCGCCTGCACCTCGCGCGCGTCCATTGCGCGATGTTCGAGGTCAAACCAGATACCATCGAATTTGTAGTGCGCCGCGTAGCGGACGTAGAAGGGGAGATAGTGACCCAACCCGCAGACGCGGGCGAAGCCGTCGCTGCGGAATTTCTGAAGCATTTTGCTCTGGCGCATGGCAGTTCCTTTGCTGGTCGGTTAAGTGAGCGCCGCAGTTTGGACGCGGTTTGTTTTGGCAATCGGTTCAGGCAGGATCGGGATCGATTCTGGCCCAGTAAATGTCCATCTGCTCATCGGTCCCCGCATAGTAGACAACCAATGCCGTGCCATCGGCTAGTGTCTCGCCATAGGGCAATCCGAAGGTCCAAATAGCCATATCGCTGAGCGTTTCGCTTGTACTCCGGGTTTGCTCCCCGTCTTCAACCTCAAGGCTGTAGATAACCACTTCGGTCACCGGATCAAATGGGGCATCTACTGCTTGCGAAAGGCGGGCGCGGATTGAACGGCTGCCAAATCGATCGACGTAGGGCAGCACGACCCGGCCGTCGGCCAGCATGGCAGGACGCGCGGCCTGATCGGCGAAGCCCAGGTCTTCGGCCTCCGTCCAGCTCTGGCCGCTGTCTGTGCTGATGCGACGGTGGATGTTGAGGTAGCGGGCCGCAACCGTGTCGTATGTCCAGGAGAATGTAGCGACGCGTCCATCCGGGGCGATTCCGCAGCGCAGGTCCCAATTGAAAATGCGTCCTGTGGGGTCCTCACCGGCGATGACCGGAGCGGCCCAACCCTGGGCCACGGCCATCTGGCCTCCAGGTTCAAGTTTCGCGTTACCCTTCTGATATTCATGACTGTGGATGAAAACGACCTTTTGCATCCAGGGCGATGCGTCGTTGTATTGTTTGTTGGTCTCGATGCTCAGCGCCAGCGACCCGTCAGCCAGCTTCAGGACCGGCGCGGTAAGGCTCGGCGGGCCAATCTCCTCCGGCATCGGTACAAGCCGCCACGCGGACCAGCTTGCGCCGTTGTCTTCGGAGTCGGCCAGCAGGACCGACATGGGCAGGCAGCCCTCAGTCTCCTCATTGAAGAGCCCGCCTCCCGGATAGGTCGTTCGATCAATCCACATGGTGGAGGCGAGCAGACGGCCGGGCGACATTTCAGTCAGATAGCAGACCCGCATGGACCCGCAGAGGCCATCAATTGTCGGGCTTTGGAAGGGCCGCCATGGTTCGCTCCAAGTATGACCGCCGTCCTGCGAGCGCACGAATTCGACGGTCCCGTCGGCTGAATCCTTGGTCGAGCCGGAACGGTAGGTGGCCAGCAGCGTGCCGTCTTCAAGGGCGATGACGGTGGGAAAGGTAAGAATCGCGCGATCTGTACCCGGCTGCCCGCGGCTGATTATACCGCTGTCGGTGATCTGCATTTTGTCGTTCGCTCTGGGTTCGTTTGCGGATGCGTCAGCCGTGTCTTGATGCCGACAAATTTAATGTTGGAAGGAGTTACGGGTATCCTACACCAGTTTGACACGCTTTGCACAAACCCATTTGCCCTTATCGAACAGGAACACTGAGAGGCCTCCTGTTGCTCTGGATAAGAGAAAAAGAAAACAGGCTTTGACATGCTCAGGGGACCGTGCTATATTGCGGCTCAATTCGTCCACCTGCAAATCTGTACATTCCTGACCTCGTAATCCTGTCCAATAGTTTGGCTGTGACGCCTTGGCGAGCGTTTGCCTGCCAACAGACTACCGGCACATCCCATTCGGTTTTTCGATCCGACTGCTAGTTTCATCATATTTCAACACTGTAAGGGAGGAGACGTTGATGTTGTCGAAACGCAAGGTCCCAAAATTGGGGATTATTCTGATGGCGCTTGCCCTCGTTGTCTCGGCCTGTGCGGCTCCGGCGGCTCCGGCGGCCGATTCGGGAGAGATGGCCGCAGACGCCGGGGACGAGATGATGGAGGAGCAGCATTTCCGCGCGACGATTCCGTTCTTTGCGCAGGACTGGTCGCCGCTGCGAGGCGGGGGCTGGAACATGCATTACCTGGCATTCTGGAACGCCGGGCCAATGTACATTGATGAGCACGGCGAACTGCATGCTTATGTCTTCAACGAGTGGACGCCCAATGAAGACATGACGGAGTGGACCTTCAAGATTGACCCGGATGCCGTTTATTCGGATGGAAGCGCGATCACCGCCCACGATGTGGTGGCAACCTGGAACCTGATTGCCCATCCCGCGACCACGCACCAGCGCGTCACCCTGTTCCTCACAGGTGTGGTTGGCTTTGAGGATGTGTTCAACGGCGAGGCGATGACGATGCCCGGTGTGGTCGCGTTGGACGATAGCACGGTGCAGGTTAATTTGGAAGGGCCGGACCCCCTGTTTCACAAGAAGCTGGCCACCAACCTGATTGGCCCGGTCAAGGCTTCGGTCGCGATTGGGGAAGATGGCTTTGAGGTCGCGGAATGGTGGCATCCGAAGAACAATCCCGTCACCAGCGGTCCCTTCATGCCGGACGAGATGGATCTGAACAAGGGTGTCGTTACCTTTGTAAGAAACCCGAATTTCTGGGTGGCGGAGCCGATGCTGGACCGATTCACCGTCACCTCGATTGAGGACACGACGATTGTCACGACGATGCTGGCCAATGACGAGCTGGACCAGGGCTGGCCGCCCAACGACGCCACTTCACAGGCACTGCTTGGCGCCGACTACTTCGAGTGCGCGGAGGCGCCCGGCATTGGCGGCTTCTTCCTGAATCCCACCATCGAGCCGACCAACGACATCAACTTCCGCAAGGCGTTGATCCTGGCGGTGGACAGAGAGCAGATTTTCAACCTGTCCAGCCCTGACGGCAGCGGTTGGGTTCCCAGCGGTGAGCCGCTGCGGGCGCTGCCGGGATCGGATCCCGACTTCGTTCCGCATCCGTTCGATCCGGAGGCCGCCCAAGAGGCGATGGCTGCCTCAGGGTACGCTGATGTGTCTGACGTCCCCAAGATGATCATGGCCGGCGTGAGCAGCCCCGGGACGGAGGTGCTGGCGCAGTACATGGCGGAGCAGTGGCGCCAGCTTTTCGGCATTGAGGCGATCGAGATGAGCCCGCAGTTTGACAGCTGGGAAGGCCCCGGCGCGCCGGCACTGTTCCGTGACGGCGCCGGCGTCCGCGTTCCCGACGCGGCCTTGATGCTGCTCGGCTCGCTGCACTCCTCGTCCAACCTGGCGCGTAACATTATGGGCGGCTACCACGATCCTGAGGTCGATGCCCTGATCGAAGCGGCAGTAACAAAGGGGGCCGACGATCCTGAACGCATTGAACTGGCGCGACAGGCCCAGCGGCTCTTCCAAGAACAGTATATGGTGATTCCGATCGGCACGGGCTGCGGAGGTTCGGCCCGCGGCGGCGCGATGCCCTGGGTGCATGGCACGCGACGCAACGCAGACGCCCAGTTCATCGAACCCTGGAAGATCTACATCGAGCACATGGAATAGCGTCTACGCGAACCTGAACTCGAAATGATGCCGCGGCAAAGGCGTCAGTCAGTACCCTATCTGGCGCCTTTGCCTGCGGCTTTACCCGGCAAACAGACTCTCTAGCGCGAGTCTCCTCGTTCCCCGCAGGCAGATGCTGGAAGGTGAAAGCGATCCGATTCCAGCGATGAAGGGTTAGGGTTAGCAATGGGTCAATATATATTGCGCCGCATTCTTTACTGGATTCCGGCCCTGCTGCTTCTTGCCCTATCGGTGTATGCGATGGCCTTTTTTGGCGCGGGCGATCCGATCAAGCTGATGTTTCTGCGCGAGGAGGGAGACGTAACCTATGACGCGCAGAGGTTGGATGCCATTCGCCGCGAAAAGGGGCTCGACCGACCCTTTCTCGTTCAGTTCGGAGAATACACTTGGCACCTGGTGCAAGGCGACCTCGGCATGTCGGTGATTTCAGGGCGCTCGGTGAATGACATGATCGGCGCCACTGCGCCTGTCTCCTTTCAGATTGGGCTTGCGACGGTGATTCTGGTGGCCCTGCTCGGCATCCCGTTAGGGATCATTGCGGGGTTAAACCACAACAACTGGGTCGACAATTCGATACTCGGCTCCGCGCTGTTTATCAGCGGGATTCCGAGCTACGTTGTTGGTCCGATGCTGATGGTCTTTCTGGTATTGGGTCTGGGAATTATGAAAACGACGCCATACGGCTGGGAAGGATTGTTCAGCAAGAAGGCGATTCTGCCGATGTTCGTGATGGTCTTCGGTTCGATCGCGATCATCATTCGTCAGACGCGTTCGGGCGTGCTGGAGGTGTTGTCGGAGGACTATGTGCGGACAGCGCGCGCCAAGGGGGTCCCGGAGTTCATGGTGATTGTCCGCCATATGCTGCGGCCTGTGCTGACGCCGGTCGTCACCGTATTGGGGCAGATGTTAATTGGAATTGTAAACGGCGCAATCATCGTCGAGAAGATTTTTGGCATCCCCGGTCTGGGCCGCCTGACGATCGACTTCACCTACGGAGTGGACTATCCTGTTATCGTGGCGATCACCCTGATTGGCGCGTTCCTGGTGATGGCGTTGAACCTGTTGGTTGACATCACCTATCCGCTATTGGACCCGAGAGCCGCACAGGCAATGACCGGTGTCGAGGAGTAACCGATCCTCCAGTTACAGGGGACAGGCCTCGCCCCACGATCCAACGCGAATGCCCTCATCGGGTCTCAGCGGAAAGGGACATCGAAACCCCCTTTTTGAGCCCCGCCTTGAAAGTGAAGCGATTTCGCTCTCCACTGACCAGCAGACCATAACGAGATGACGACCCAGGAAATAGCGCCAACAGACGACTTTGGCATCGCGGAGGCCAGCCGCACCAATTTGTGGAAGGACGCCGTCGCGCGCCTGGCCGCGAATAAACTTGCGGTCATCGGCATCATTCCCATCATCCTCCTCTTTTTCATCGCCATATTTGGTCCATACCTGACGCCCTACGATTTTCTGGCCCAGGACTTTACAGCCCGGCTGGCCGCGCCGTCGAGCGAACACTGGTTGGGCACAGACGAGTTGGGCCGAGACGTGTTCAGCCGCATTCTCTACGGCGCGCGCACGGCTGTGGCGGTGGGCCTGGTCTCGACCGCAATCAGCCTGATCGTCGGGCTGATCATGGGTTCCCTGGCAGGATACCTCGGTGGACGGGTCGACATGCTGGTGGTATGGCTGACCGACATGACACGTTCGATGCCCGCTCTGCTGCTGGCAATTGTCATCAATCTGACGCTGAAGGTTCCGCTCGAAGCCTGGATGGAGCAGATGTACCTGGCGACGAAGAACGGTTTCTTCCGCCAGACGATGTGGGTTGATCTAGTCCTGGTCTTTGGCGCGCTGGCGCTGATCCAGTGGCCCGGCTACGCCCGCCTGATCCGGGGCCAGATTCTGTCGATCCGCAGCCGCAACTACGTGCTTGCGGCTCGCGCCCTTGGCATGCCGACGGGCCGAATTCTCACGCGCTACGTGATTCCAAATGCAATGGGTCCTCTGATCGTGGCGGTGAGCGCCGGTCTGGGAGGCGCCATGGTGCTGGAGTCAGCCTTCAGTTTCCTGGGCGTTGGCGTGCAGCTGCCCATACCCAGCTGGGGGAAAATGATCAGTGACGGGCTGAGAATGTGGCAGACCCATCCTTACCTGCTGGCCGGCCCGGCCGTGATGATGGCCATCATAACCGTGTCGTTTGCCTGGCTGGGCGACGGCCTCAACGATGCGCTCAATCCCCGTCAGTGGGGAGGGTAAGGTTCCAGCAACAGGTCCTGCGCGTTTGCTGCCCACCGACAGTCGGATTCCTGCCAGAGCATGAGAACCAGATTACAATCCCTATGTCAGTTCTCCTAGATGTTCAAGATCTGCAGACTCGTTTCCAAGTACGCAAGGGACACGTCTACGCGGTCAACGGGGTCTCCTTCCAACTGGACCAGGGCGAGACTTTGGCGGTGGTGGGCGAAAGCGGTTGCGGCAAGAGCGTGACCATGCTCAGCCTTGTGCGGCTGTTGCCGCCGGCCGCCAGCATAGAGAGCGGCCAGGTGTTGCTGCGGGGCGAAGATCTGCTTCAGCTGAACCTGCGGCAGCTGCGAGACGTGCGCGGCGGCGAGATCGGCATGATTTTCCAGGATCCGATGACTTCGCTCAACCCGTTCATCAACATCGGCACGCAGATGGCCGAGCCTCTCATCTACCATCGAGGGATGAGCAAGAGCGAGGCGCTCGCCCGGAGCGCAGAGCTGCTGGAGATGGTGGGTATCCCTGACGGTGCGGCGCGGCTGCGGGAATATCCGCACCAGTTCTCCGGCGGCATGCGCCAGCGGGTCATGATCGCCATGTCGATGTCGTGTGAACCGGCTGTCCTGATCGCGGATGAGCCTACGACCGCGCTGGATGTTACGATTCAGGCGCAGATCGTCGAGCTGGTCAAGGAGTTACGCGACCGGTCGGGCGTTGCGGTGATCTGGATTACGCATGATTTGAGCGTTGTCGCGGGCATTGCCGACCGGGTCATCGTCATGTATGCGGGCTACATCGTAGAGGAGGCGCCGGTCGATGCGCTTTTCGAAGATCCGCGTCACCCCTATACGGTTGGTCTGATGGGGGCGCTGCCCAGCCTGGCAGGTGAGACGGGAACGCGCCTGACGACGATTGGCGGTTCGCCGCCGGACCTGGTTGACCTACCCGAGTTCTGTCCCTTTCATCCCCGCTGCCCGTACGCCATTGACCGTTGCCGGAAAGAAAACCCCATGCTGGAGCCGGTTATCGACGCCGGTGACGGAGGCCATCGCGCTGCCTGCTGGGTCGACATCCGCGAGGTAGAATTGGAGGCCGGCGCCGCGGCCGGCAGCGTTTAGCCAGAGCCAACCTGAACCTATCCAAGTGCCGGAATCCCAGGATCGGTTATGAGCCAGACTGACAGCAGTAACAGGGCGCCCCTTGTACGGGTTGAGAATCTGACCAAGCACTTCTCCGTGCGCATTGGAGCCTATGGCGAGACCAAGGCGACGGTGCATGCGCTGGACGAGGTCTCATTTGACGTGCAACGGGGCGAAACACTGGGGCTGGTGGGCGAATCCGGCTGCGGCAAGTCTACGGCGGGCCTGACACTACTTCAGTTGCATCGACCGACATCTGGAAAAGTCTACTTTGAAGGGAACGAGGTCACCGGGCTTTCGGAAAAGGAGATGCGGCCGCTGCGCAGGCGAATGCAGATTATTTTCCAGGATCCCTATTCTACGCTCAGCCCGCGTATGACAGTTGGCAACGCGATTGGCGAACCGCTTTGGCTGCACGAACTGGCAAGCGGGAAGGAGGCCCAGGAGCGGATTTCCAGGCTGCTGAACGATGTCGGGCTTAACCCTGCTTTTGCATTCCGCTACCCGCACGAGTTTTCCGGCGGCCAGCGGCAGCGGGTGTGTATCGCACGCGCCTTGGCTTGCGAACCGGAGTTTATTGTCTGCGATGAGCCGATTTCGGCCCTGGACGTTTCGATTCAGGCCCAGATAATCAACCTGCTGCAGGACCTGCAGGAGGAGTATGACCTCACCTATCTCTTCATCGCTCATGATCTGGCCGTGGTACGCCATATCAGCGACAGGGTGGCGGTGATGTATCTGGGCCGGGTGGTGGAGATGGCGCCGAAAGAGAGCTTATTTGACAATCCCTTGCATCCCTATACCAACGCGCTTTTGCTGTCGGTGCCGGTACCAAATCCGCGCCAGGAGCGGCAACGGGAGCATATCGTCATTGAAGGCAACGTGCCGAGCGCGATCAGTCCACCCAGCGGTTGCCGCTTCCATCCCCGCTGTCCTCTTGCCTTTGAGCCGTGCGATCATGTGGTGCCGGAGTGGCGGGAGGCCGAGCCCGGCCATTGGGTCGCCTGTCACGCGGTGTGACACCAAGGCCGCAGGTAGAACGTGGCCGCTCCCTCTACCTCACCTTCAAGGCTGATGGCGCGGGCAGGCGATGCAGTTGAAGACACCATTTCATTCCTTCCGCACTCTTTCCAACAGAGTTCACAAGGCAGCTGATGAACAGGATTCTCGCGGGCGACTTTCTGGTAATTGCGGAGTCTCCCGACAGAGAGAGTGTGTATACCGGCTCGCCATGTCTGGCGCAGCTGCCTTCGGGCCGCTTGATCGCGAGTTTTGAATGGTTTCGCCCGCAGCCGCTCGTTGAGAAGATCCCCGACCAGCTTGAAATCCTTGTGAGCGACGACGACGGCAACCGGTGGCGCAGGACTGCGGCGCTGGACATCATCTGGCCTTCATTGTTTGCAGTGGAAGACACGTTGTACTGCATTGGCAACCGCCGCCTGAGCCGTGAAATCATCATCGCGCGATCGGAGGACGGAGGGGAAAGCTGGAGCCATCCTTCCCGGCTGTTTGGCTGCCGTCATCACAACGCGCCGACCAGCATCCTCTTTCGCAACGGCTGCGTATATCGCGCTTTCGAGACATGCCCGGTCGGCGACGACGCGGTTGGCAGGAGCCAGTGGGAGTCGCTCGTCATCGCCGGCGACCTCGAACGGGACCTGCTCGACCCTTCAGCCTGGCGCATGTCCAACAAGGTCCACTTTCCCGGCGTGCCGGACGCGTTGAGCCAGCGCCGTTACCAGGCGAGCGCGGCGGACAAGGTGGTGGAGGACTGTTTCATTGAGGGCAACATCATCGACGTACGCGGGGAGATGCGAGTGCTTCTGCGCACCATCATTGACGGGCATACTACGGGTGGCATCGCCTCAGTTTGCGGCCTGGAGGATGACGGCGAGACTTTGGATTACCGCTTTATCCAGTTCTATCCAATGCCGGGGGCGCAGTGTAAATTCCACATCGTATACGACGAGCCGAGCGACCTGTTCTGGACGACCGTGACACTGCCAACCGACACGTGGCAGGATCGGGAACCGCTGCGCGCGGCCGGCTTCGCAAGCCCGCCGGGCAACGAACGGCGCATATTGATGCTGATGTACAGCCTGGACGCACTCAACTGGTTCCAGGCCGGCTGTGTGGCGATGAGCCGCAGCATTTTCGAAGCTTTCAGCTATGCTTCGCAACTGATCAAGGGGAACGATCTGCTGGTGATTTCCCGCACTTCGCAGGGTGGGTTCAACCAGCATGACACGAATCTTGTCACTTTGCACCGCATCGAGAATTTCAGGGCGCTGGCACTCGATCTGAAGCCAACCCATAGCAGAGGCACGCCGCCGCGCTAACAGCTCTCACAGAGGAAAGAGGGAGGCATTGAAATGAAACTTGGCACATTCATGATGCCGCTGCATCCGCCGGAAAAGGACTTTACTCTCGGATTTGAAGAGGATATCGAATTTGTGGTGCGGGCGGACGAGTTGGGGTTTACCGAGGCCTGGATCGGCCAGCACCATACGCTCGCATGGGAACCTATCCCGTCAAACGATGTTTTCATCGCCAACGTCCTTCCGCGCACCAAAAACATCCGGCTCGGAAGCGGCGTCTCCATCCTGCCGCAGCATCACCCGGTCAACGTGGCGGTGCGGCTGGCCTACCTGGACCATCTCTCGCGCGGACGCATCAATTGCGGGTTCGGGCAGGGGGGCGTACCGACCGACTGGGGTCTCTTCGACCTGCCGGATCCGGGCACGCAGGGCCTGATGACGGTCGAGAGCATCGACATGATTCTGAAGCTATGGCAGACCGATCCGCCTTTTGATTTCAAAGGCGACTTCTACCACATCAAACTTGAAGGGGGAAACCCTGAGTATGGAATCGGCGAGATGCTGCAACCGTATCAGAAGCCGCATCCGCCGATCGGGATGAGCATCATCCGCGGCCAGTCTCGAGCAGCCAACATGGCGGGCGAAAGGGGATACATCCCCATCAGCACAAACGCTGTTTCCGGCTCCACGCTTGCCGAACATTGGGAGACATATTGCAAGGGGGCCGCTTCCACCGGACTGCCAGAGCCGGACCGAGACATTTGGCGCGTATCTCGCAGCATCTTCATCGACGAGACGACCGAAGCAGCCTGGGAACGGGCCAGCAGCGGCGCCTTGGCGGGATCAATGGCCTATTTGCGCTGGTTGATCGGATCGGCAGGCATGGTCGAGGTATTGAAAGATGACCCGGAGATGCCGGACGAGGATGTCACCGTGGACTACATGCTGAAGGAACTGTGCATCATCGGCGACAAGGATGAGTGTCTGAGGCGACTGCATGAACTGTACGAAGAGACCGGCGGCTGGGGCACGCTGCTGATGATTGCGCACGACTGGGATGACAAGGAACGGTGGCTCGCTTGCATGGAGACGCTTGCCAACGAGATCGTGCCCGAGCTGCCGTAGGATCCTCTTCGGGCAGGGCCAACGCCCGGCTCGATACAATAGCAGATTTGAACCAACACAGTCAGGATAGCTGATAAATGGCGAGAATGAATGGAGGGCAGGCGTTGGTGCGGTCGCTGGCCGTTGAAGGGCTGCGGGTCGTATTCGGCGTGCCCGGTGCAGGACAGTACGAAGCGATCGACGCGCTTTACACGACACAGAGCGTACGCTACATCGCGGTGCGGCACGAACAGGCCGCCAGCTACATGGCGGACGGGTATGCGCGCGCCAGCGGCGAGATAGGGGCAGCCCTGGTTGTGGAGGGGCCCGGTCTCTTCAACGCCCTTTCAGGCGTCGCAACCGCCTACGCGACGTCATCGCCGATATTGGTGGTGACTGGAGGTCATCACCATCGCAAGGAAGGGCTTGAACTCGACGAGAGCGCGTGGCTGGGTCCGCTGACGAAGTGGGTTGGTCGTGCGCGGCGTCCGGCCGAGATTCCCGAGATTGTGCGGGAGGCGTTTCGGCAGCTTCGCAAGGGGCGGCCGCGGCCGGTGGGGATCGAAGTGCCTCCGTCGGTGTTCGCTGCGACGGAGGAGGTTGGCATGGAACAGCCCGCTTCCGATACACCAAAGCCCAGGTTTGACGATGCGCAGATAATTCAACAGGCGGCGGAACTGCTCGTGTCGGCGCGGCGGCCGGTCATCTGGGCTGGGGGCGGCGTAATGCGGGCCAAGGCCGCTACTCTTGTGGCCGAGCTGGCAGACTACCTGCAGATACCGGTCGTGACGACGAGACAGGGGAAGGGGGCAATTTCGGAACTCCATCCGCTTTCTCTTGGCATGGCGGAAATGCGCTTTCAGCCGCTGCGCAGCTGGCTCACAGGTCGGGACCTGATTCTGGCAGTCGGCGCGAGCAACTTCAGGCGCGGCGACGGCCAGCAGGTAATCCGTATCGATGTCGACGAGTCCGAGCTCGTAGGAGACAACGAGCAACTTACCATTCAAGGCGATGCCTATCCGGTAATGATGGCGCTCAATCAGGCCGTCGCCGCTGCCGGACCTTCCCGCGGCGACAAGGCCGAGGCCGTTCAGGCGGAGGTCGCGGCAATAAACGGGGCCCGCTTCGATCCCTCCTCCCAGTTGCAGCCGCAGTGGGGCTTCATGGAGGCGATCCACGCGGCCCTGCCCGATGACGGCATCGTTATCCAGGGCATGAACCAGATGGGGTACTACAGCCGCAACTATTTCAGGCCCCGGGCGCCGCACTCATACTTGACCAGCTCGTCTCACGGCACACTGGGCTGCGCCTACCCTATCGCGTTGGGCGCCAAAGTCGCTTGCCCAGACCGGACCGTCGTTTCGATTTCCGGTGACGGCGGCTTTCTCTACAATGTGCACGAGCTGTCCACGGCGGTGCAGTACGGGATCAACGCGGTGGCCATCGTCTTCAACGACAACGCCTACGGCAACGTCCTGCGGGCGCAGATGGAGGAGTTTGACGGGCATGTTCTCGGCACCAAACTGCACAACCCCGACTTCGTTGCGCTGGCGCAAAGTTTCGGCGCGCACGGCGTACAAGCCACAGACGCCAGCGCACTGCAGACGGCTCTGGAAGAGGCCGTTGCCGGCAGGAACGGGAAACCAACACTAATCGAAGTTCCGGTGGGCATGTTGGACAGAGAGTTCTGAGGGAGGCACAGGCATGGCGGACGTTTCCAATCTGAAAGAACGAATACACAGCGGCGAACTGATTTTTGGGGTTGGCGCGCAGGTTTATTTCAATCAGACCCAGCTGGAAGATTTGCTGGCCCAGGGCGACTACAGCTTCGTCTACGTAGATAGCCAGCACACGGCCTTTTGTGAAATCGACCTGGAAAACTTCTGCGGGCACGCCGAAAAGCTGGGGATCCCTGTGCAGTTCCGCATTCAACATACTCGGCACACATACTTGGTCGGGCGCTTCCTCGATCTGGGTCCGACCGGCATCATGGTGCCGGAAGTTCAGACTACGGCCGAGGTAGATGAGGCCATCGACTACTTTTACTACCCCCAAGTGGGGCACCGCAGCTCAGGTGGAGTCAACCGCCGCAATCTGAGGGCCTTCGGCGAGCCGACCGACCCGGCCTCCATCGACCGCCTTGCCTACGCGGACTGGTGGAACAGCAACGGCTTTCTGGCGATCCAGCTGGAATCGGTGGAGGCGGTCATCAACGCCGGCAAACTGGCCAAGCCGGGCGTCGACCTGCTGGCATTCGGGCCGAACGACCTGCGGTTCAGCATGGAGAGTCTGCCGCACAGTCCGTTCAATACGGTTGACGAGTGCATCGGCCACGTGCTGGCGCAGATGAAGGACAGTCCTGTGCAGGTGAGTTTGGGCGCGGCGAGCGCGGAGGAGCGGGACAAATACGTCGAGATGGGTGTGACGGTGTTGCAGGTGGCCCCGGGGTTGTGATGGATCGAAACTGAATTAACTCTTACTGAATGCAGGGCAAACTGACAAATATGAACAGAGTAAGATATACGGCCTCAGGTCGTTTGGGAGTATGGGATTCTCTGGACAATCTGGGAGAGGAAGAATGGCGCTCCCATTTGGACGAGTTGCTTCAATTTAACGCGCACGGAGTAATCGAATCAGCACGGAGTAATCGAATCAGATTATCATGATTTTACCGAGACTGACGACCCCGCATTGGCGGCAATTACTGCCGTCTGCGACAAAATTGCCGCCCGCGGCAATCCTACATATGTAGATCCAGACTGGGAGCGAGTCCTCCTTGCTGGCCTAGGTAGCGAGTTTCTGCGTTGGGAAGAAACGGACGAGAAAGAGATCAGATTCACAATTAGC
Organism: Caldilineaceae bacterium; assembly: GCA_022824685.1. Classification (GTDB taxonomy): domain Bacteria; phylum Chloroflexota; class Anaerolineae; order Caldilineales; family Caldilineaceae; genus Bin5. The sequence continues at coordinate 14,088 of JAJDZJ010000019.1, read as the reverse complement.
GATTACCTATGGCCTGAAGGAAGCATTTTCCAACTACTAGAGTCGGCAAAGGATTTGCTGGACCTTCCATGGAAAGATGACTGCACTACGCTTAGGCAGATTCTTCCAGCTGACTTGCAGAACATATGTAGTGCAGAAGAATAGGCCTTGTATGCAGGCCTAATTGCCAAGTTAGGGCCTAGTGCAAGTGGGGCCGTTCAACGACAGGCCCTTATTACAGACTTGGTGGGTGGGGGTGCAGCAACCGCGTTATCCGACAATCGGGTGGACTTAGCGGTTCAAATGAGTCGACTTCGATGGGTGATCGAAGTCGACGGCAACCAGCACCTTGAACCATCCCAGCGTAGTAAGGACAGATTTCGCGACAGTACCTTGCAGGCAGGAGGATGGAAGGTATTGAGAGTTGAGGCTGAGAAGGTTCGTTCCCGCCTTGATGATTGGCTTCGTACAGCATGGGCTGATGCCCAGGGGGAAGAACTCCAATCACTCGAAGTAGTGGCACAACTGGGTTCTGCAAAAAAGGCAGTGGATTCTTCTCTTATTCATCGTGCAGCCTGGCATTTATTACTCCGACCTCTTGCACTGCAGAGATGTATGCGTGGATTGGTAATGATGTATCGCCATGGTGCTCTGGACGCTTCTCGACCACAAAGGATCTTAGCCATAGAGGAAGACATCCCAGTTGTAGCAGACGCCTTCCAGATGCTAAGGGAGCTCTGGGAGATCACCATGACAGTCCAGCCAAATTTGAGCATTGGACCTCCGGACTTCCAGTTAGAAGTGATAGGCGGGAAGGGGATTGGAGACGCTGACCACTATGTGAGATTCGTCGATCGGGCGGATGGCGAATACGATGCTGTTATTTCAAACAGCCTACTCTTAGGAGAAGGGCACTGCGGTCCTCGACTGGAACAACTGGCGCCTTGCCTGACCTCTAATGCACTACGAATCAGACGTGCCATTGGCAGTCGCACTGATCGGGCCTTACTATGGGCTCCCGGGACAAATGACCAGCCAGAAAACGATCTCCAGCTCTCAGAGGATGTTCTTACACGCTTCCTTCAATTAGTGTTTCGAAAAAGGAAATTCAACAATGGGCAGGTGCGATCCATTACGCGTCTGCTGCAAGGTAAGCATACAATCGTGCTTCTGCCAACTGGGGGCGGTAAATCGCTAATTTATCAGTTTGTTGGAATGCTCATGCCAGGAATGACTCTAAATGTAGATCCAATAGTTTCCCTAATGGATGACCAAGTCCGTAGTCTGAAGGAGATGTGCATAGACTCAACGGAAGGAATCTCGAGTCAAACTGAGGACATTCAAAAAGCAATGAGTGAAATGGCCGAAGGAAAATTGAATTTTGTTTATGTGTCTCCCGAAAGATTGCAGTCAGAAAGATTCCGCGATGAACTGCAGAACGTCACGAGGCGCAATCCTATCCCCCTAGTTGCTCTGGACGAGGCACATTGCCTCTCAGAATGGGGGCATGATTTTCGGCCCGCATACCTAAATCTCCCTTTGAGCTTGCAGCGCTATTGTAAGGATCACAATACTGAGGCAGTGCCAACTTTAGTCGCACTTACTGGCACGGCATCCTACGCTGTACTGGAAGATGTGCAGGCGGAATTGCGTATAGACCCCGAAGAGGCAATCATCCGTCCCGATTCCTTTGATAGGAAGGAGTTGAAGTTTACGGTCCGACCGATTACAAACAAGGGCCGGACCGAGGCACTGCTTTCGATTAGTAAAGACTTACCGCAAATGTTGAATATGACCACAGCAGAATTCGAAGGGCTTGACGGCCAAAAGACAACGGGTGGACTTGTGTTCTGTCCTCACGTGAATGGCAAACTAGGCATTGCTCAGATTGCCAAAACACTGGGGCACAGGAACTATTATGGAGGGAAAGTGCCGCGAAGTTTCTCTAACGATTGGAGTCACCTTCACCAAGGTAAGGATGGTCCTCCTCCGGAGAGCGAATTGCGAGAACTCTGGAAGAAGCACAAAAGGGAATTACAGCAGAGATTCTCTCAAAACAAACTGGGAGAAATCGTAGCAACAAAGTCATTCGGAATGGGAATCGACAAGAGAAATATTAGGTATACCATTCATTACGTCATGCCTGCATCGGTGGAACAGTTTTATCAGGAGGCCGGTCGCGCTGGCAGAGATGGAGACCAGGCCCACTGCACAGTAATCTATATTGACGCAGGGTCAGACAAAGCGATATCAGAAATCCTTGATGAGCCTGATCACTCGAACGCCACTGCTAATTTGAAGGCGATGCAAGAGAAGGGCAGTCAGGCCGACATACTAATCCCCTTGTACTTCTTGCTCAATTCGTTTAGTGGTCGGGAAGAAGAAAAGAGCAGACTAACCGAACTTTGGCAAAAATTTCTGAAGAGTGTCTACGGAAGCGGAGGCGGTAACAGTACTGTAAACATTCCATTTCAGAACGAAGAAGAATGTAGCCAAAGAGAGAAATGCATCTACCGGCTGAGGATTCTGGGCATCGTGAATGACTACACAGTGCATTATGTAGAGTTGGAGCCGAGGCAGAAAGGGTGGTTCTTGGTCGAAACAGGTGACGGCGACGTCGACAAGATTCGTGAATGTTTGTCGACATATCTTGCTAGGTACAAGTTCCCAGGATTTGTGCATCAGCAAGTAAATCGGGTAGAAGCCCAAGGCCTTTCGGAGGCGGTGGAACAAGCGGTAGACGTTTTGGTTGACTTCATTTACGACGCGGTGGTCGCCAAAAGGAAAGAAGCAATTCGAAACATGGTGCAACTGTGCCGGGACTTTGAAGACAGCGAAAGTTTCCGTGCTTCGATTCTGGCCTATTTGGAGGAATCGCCGTTCACAAAGGATCTCAATGAATGGCGACGTAAGTCTTTCCGACAGATCGGATTAGCAGGGGTTAGAGGAGTACTAGATGACTTGGAAAAGCAAAAAGATGGCGACGATTTGGGAAAGCTGCGTGGTCTAATTGGTACCACGCGTCGAATGTTAGAAGCCGACCCCGAAAACATCGCGTTAAGGTACCTCTCTGTATGCGCCCGCGCGGCGAGCCCTGGGGAAACCGAACAGAGTGTGCTTGAGGAGATGGCGACGCTTTTCGTCTGGGCACGCAATGAAAGACTAAATATGGACTGGATACGGGTTGAATTATTGCAGGACATCATGCGCTGGCGCCCTGGTGCAGTGAGTAGTGTTGCCAAATCCATGTGTGCCGGGGAAGACGGTTTGGACTTTGCGCGCCATCTACTTCAGGTTGGGCGAAGACATGACGATCGCGTGCGGCTTGCTGCCCTCGACGCAATTTCATCCAATGTTTTTGAAACCGTCAGAGAGATTAGCGGATTCTACAGTTTGAAGCCGTTAGGAGGACAGGATGACACAAGAATCGAATGATGACATTAGCGAAACGATCCTTGAAGCGGAAGAAAGCATCTTGCGGATCTCCGAAGAGTTGGGACAAATGAAGACAGCTGCACAACTATTGGATGAGACTGGCAAACGATCACAATTGCTCCAAGATTCCGTTGAAAACCTTGTTGTTGAAATTGGGTCCTTGGTTGACTTAAGCGGTCGCGTAATTGACGCTTTGAGAGCATCAGAGATGAGGGAGTTACTAATAGAGATGCGAACAGCTCTTTCTCAACGAATGGACGGTCTAAGAGAAGATCTGGTAGAGAATACCCAGACCACAACAGAACGGGTTGGGAAAGACCTGCAGTCCGCGCTGATACAGCACATAGACAAATTGGGAAGCGAGGTTACTGCCGGAACTGAGTCCGCCACTGGACGCGCCGGTGCTGAATTAAGAGGAGCGCTAATTCAACGAATTGACATTCTGGAAAAGAGTATCACCAATGGAACTCAAGCAACCACAGAGCAAGTTGGTGCAGAACTTCGTGGAGCCTTGGTCCAGCGGATGGATAGTTTGGAGAAGGAATTCACTTCTGAGACAAGCTCCGACACTGGAAAAATATTGCAGCGTCTGAATGCACTGGAAACACAGGTAAATGAAGTGCGAAAACTAGCCGAAAAAGCATCAAGACTCAAGGGAATAATATTCAGGGGTTAGAATTACTGTATCAAAAGGGTGTGATCTGGGAAAGAATGGCCAGAATCACGAGGAGCGATTCCTTTTCGCAATTCATTAGACCCCTGCTCCTCTACCTGCTAGGCCCCGAAAAACATATCGCCGAACAGACAATAAAGTTTAGGAAACTCTAGCCGAATGACAATCCAACTATCCGACATCCACCGCCTGTTTCTTATCAATCAGGAGTAAGCCTGCCGGGTGGAGCGGCGGCTTTTCTCTGGCAGACTTCGACTTGCCTGGTGCTGATCTGTCACTCGTAGAGACCAAGTTCCGTCGACGAATTGGGGAAGCCGTACGAGTTCGATCCGCGGAGGGGCGTAGTCTGAACTGTGATTTAGGGGGATTTGGGAGATTAAGGATGATTTGTGCTGCGGCGAAGAGGGAGCGGAAAGCAATTTTTTCTGATCCGCGGAGGGGCGCGGAGAACACCAAAGGCGTAGCAGGTTTTCTTCGTGCATCTGTGCGGTGCTGCGAGAATCGGTCGCACTTTCCTCCCGTAATTTGCTGTACAGACAGACGTCCACAAGAGATCATATCGTCGCCAAAGAAAACTGGCTACTTACTCGAAAGGGTTCAACAGTTGTCCCGATCAATAACCTACGGAGGTCCATTTCTCAAACCGCTCGAACTTGATACCGAAGCGGATCCAGATTTCTTGGCGAATTTCATTGATGGATCAAGTGCTCTAACTTGGCTGGTCAGAAGGCCCTCTTTCCAACTCTCGGACAGTCATTTGGCACTCTACTTGACTTGCTGCAGTTAGACTCCGGATTCGGTCTAAGCGCATTCGGCCCTTTGGGCCTTCGATAGTGACCAATATGACTAAAATGCTTGCCCCACTTGCTACCAGACTCAAGACTCTTAAGCCGCTGATCGACAGAACAGCGGCGATACACTTTGATAGACGGAATCCTTTTTCCACATGCCTTAAGGCATCCTTTGTCAAGGCCTTTGAGCTTGTAGATCTCGCTGCAAGTGAAAACACAGCCGAGGCATTCTTTTTCATGCCAGCCCTTAGAGCAGTAGCAGAAGAAATCATACTATTGCGCTTTCTTTCTAGCGTTCCGGAGGAAAGCCGCGAAATAGTAGTGAATCACCTATCTAATCTTGAGGCCCTGAACGAATTGAATGACCAACACGCCTTTTTTCGGTTATTTCGTCCGTTCCAGCCCATCCTGCCTTCGCCTCCAGCACAGGCAGAAAGCGTGAAGTGGATCGATGAACTCACGCTCTTTTGGAGGAGCAATGGTTGGCCATCCTTTACCGCAAACAGGCGAAGACTCAAGCCGTCAACAAGAGCAATTGCTGAAAAAACTGACCCAGGAATCCTAGAGATCGTTTACGATTTTATCTACCGGCTCACTTCAGGGCTAGTTCACTTTAATCCTCGGGTCTTGCTTAGCCTAGGTTGGGGGAAGTCCCCACCCCAACAGGGAGTCCTGCCGAATGTTACTCTTAGTGCCAAGAATGAGATTATGAGTGCTCACTATATGAATGTGGTTCAGATCTATGGTGGCTATCTCTTTTGCTTGTATGTTGAGTTGTTTGACGAATTTATCGTAGTGACTGAAGAAGAGCAGAAAGCCTTGTCAAACCTTAGGGAATGTCTCCTGTGGAGGTTTCGCTGGCCAGAAATGGTTACGCACGAAGAAATGAACCTTCCTCTTCCTTCTCGAACGGAAGTCCCAGCCGCTTACTTGGACAACATGTACGCAATCATAGTGACAGAAGGTTTTCTTGCTGGTGCGAGATATGCAATAGACTATAACCTGAATTCGGAGTGAAATGGTGGTTGGCAGTAGAGCCAACTCGATTTCGGAGAGATGTAGAGACGGCTTTATGGCAGACAGCCAACAGGGTCGAATCAATGAATGCCACCCCTGTCCCCTGACCAAAGCGCACACGCAGATAGAGACACATGGCTGGCAGGGAGGATGGAATTAACTCCACAAAGCGCGTGTAACTGACCAGAGCTGGAAATTCACTGCGCATGTGCTCACTTACGCGCTGCGTATAGTAGGCTTTGAAATCGCGTTAATGCGACTGAAGAAAGTGAATCAGAATCGTCATCACTTCACTAAAGCTCAAACGAGGCGCCGGCCCTCGCTTGCGATTAACGCCCAACAGCTTGGCATACTCCCAAGTAGCCAACCACTGACAGAAACTGTCGACATGACAGAACAGTTTGAGTATACTCATCACTGAGCACCTTTCTTTGCTGGAGAATTTTGGTTGCAGAATTACTATTCTACCAGCTTGGTAAGGTGCTCACTTACTCCGAATTCAGGTTAGCACGATGATCACCCCCTTTGATTTGCAGTGCGAATACGCTGTCGACCCGGTGGGCATCGACACGCTTCGGCCGCGCTTCAGTTGGCTGCTGCGCGCGGAGGAACGCGGCCAGAGCCAGTCGGCCTACAGGATCCTGGTCGCCAGCAGCGAGGCCAATCTGCTGGTCGGGGACGGTGACAGGTGGGACAGCGGCCGGGTCGTGTCGTCAGACATGGCGCAGGTCGAATACGAAGGCGCGGCGCTGGAGAGCAATGAGCGCTGCTGGTGGGCGGTGCGGGTGTGGGACGGGGAAGGAAATGCCAACGGCTTCAGCGATCCGGCGATGTTCAGCATGGGGCTGCTGGAGGCCAGCGACTGGCAGGGCGGCTGGATCGGCGCGGCCGACAGTTCGATCTCCGCGCCGCTGCTGCGGCGAGAGTTTACCCTGGACAGGCCGGCGCGGCGGGCGACTGTTCACATGGCCGGGCTGGGTTACGGGGAGCTGTATGTGAAAGGCGCCAAGGCGGGGCAGAGCGTGCTGGACCCCGGAAACACGTACTACAGCAACGACCAGCCTTTTGCGCTGGGCGCGCGGGTGCTTTACGTGAGCCACGATGTCACGGCGTTGCTGCAGCCGGGGGCCAACGTTTTCGGCGTCATGCTGGGGCATGGCTGGTACAGTGCGGAGGAGGACATCCCGCCGTCGCCCAGCCACCGCACGCCTTACGGGGACAGGCCCAGGCTGCTGCTGCAAGGAATCATTGAGTACGAGGACGGCGGGCAGGTCAGCATCGTCTCTGATGGCGAGTGGCAGACGGCGCCGGGCCCGATCACGTATAACGATTTCAACAACGGCGAGCGTTACGACGCGTGCTTGGAAAAAGCGGGGTGGGACAGCCCTGGTTACGACGACGCGGGCTGGCAGCCGGCTGTGGTTGTAGACGCGCCCGGCGGCGCGCTGACGGCGCAGAGTATGCCGCCGGCGCGCGTGACCGGGACGCTGCCAGCGGTGGCGATGACCAACCCGCGCAAGGGAGTGTATATCTTCGACCTGGGGCAGACGATCACCGGATGGTGCCGGTTGCGAGCGCGGGGACCGGCGGGTGCGAAGGTAACGCTGCGGCATGGAACCTGCCTCTACGCGGACGGGACGCTGGACGCGCGCAGCAATCTGACCAACGCGCCGGAGACTAAAGAGGACTACAGACTGGGTATCGGCCGCGACGGGGGCGTACATCATTGCGCGCGGCAGACGGACAGCTATACGCTCAAAGGCAGCGGCGTCGAGGTATGGGAGCCGAGGTTCACGCTGCACAGTTTCCGCTACGTTGAGGTCACAGGATATCCGGGCGTGCCCACGTTGGAGAGCGTGGAGGGACGCGTTGTGCATACGGCGGTGGGGACCGGGAGCCGATTTCGCTGTTCGAACGAGCTCTTCAACCGGATTCATAGCAATGTACACTGGACGCTGCGGGGGAGCTTCCAGAGCATTTCGCAGGACGCGGCGGACCGTTCGGAACGGGTAGCGTGGCTGGGGGATCCGGGCTTCATCGCCGAGGACTATCTTTACAACTTTGAAAGCGCCAGTTTCTGGGCGAAGTGGCTGGAGGACATCGCTGACGCGCAGAAGGAGGAAGGCGATGTACCGGTGGTGGCCCCGCTGCACTGGCGCACGACGATGGACCCGTATCTGCGCTGGATGGACTGGGCGAGCACGTATCCGATTTTCGTGTGGCAGGTCTACCGCCATTACGGCGACGGGCGCGTGCTGGCCAGGCATTACGGTTCGCTGAAGCGGATGATGGCATTCTACGGCGCGCTGGCGGAAGGGCATATCATGCGCCATGGGCTGGGCGATCACATGGAGCCGCAGGCGGACGGAACTTCCAGCTTCAAGCCGCTGCATACGCCGATGCCGCTCACGTCGACGGCCTATTACCAGCACTGCGTGTGGATCCTGGCGCAGGCGGCGCGGGTCCTGGGCGAGGAGGATGACGCGAGGCGGTACAGTGCGCTGGCCGGGGCAATCAGGAAGGCGTTCAACCGCGAGTTCCTGGACGAAGAGGCCAATCAGTATGGGGGCGGCAGCCAGACCGCGAACGCGGTGGCGCTGCACCTTGACCTGGTGCCGGAGGAGAGGGTGGAGGCGGTCGTCGCCAACCTGGTCGAGGATATCCGCGTCCGCCAGAACGGGCATCTGACGACGGGCATCATCGGCACGGCGGCGCTGGAGAACGCACTGCCGCGCTACGGTCAGGCCGAGGTCATGGCCGAACTGATGTCGCAGACGACTTTCCCAAGCTGGGGCGAGCAGATCGCAAAGGGCACGACGACGGTGTGGGAGTCGTGGAACGGCGCCCCGGAGGAGGAGCTGAGCCTGAATATGAAGATGTTCTGCAGCACGGAGGTGTTCTTCTACCGGACGCTGGCCGGCATCAGCCCAACCGGCCCCGGCTACCGGACGATCGCGATCAGCCCGAGCGAAGTCGGCGGTGTGACCGAGGTGGAGGCGGAGGTCAGGACGCGGGCAGGCCCGGTGTCAACGGCCTGGCAGCGCGACGCAGGTGTGTTCAATATGCAGGTGACAGTTCCGGTCAACACGACGGCGGAGGTCAGCGTGCCCAAGTTGGGGCTGGGCGCGGTGGCTGTCAGCGAGGGTGGAAGACCAATCTGGGAAGAGGGAATGTTCAGACCAGGTGTTGCGGGTATCGGCGCGGGCGAGGAGAGCGGAGACGCTATTACTTTTCGGGTAGGCTCCGGCTCGTATAATTTCCGCCTGGTCGAAGAGTAACTTGAAACCGGAAAATCAGATCCAGGGGAAAAAGGATGACAATGAAGATTGCAGTTGTGGGTACCGGCGGCGTGGCCGAGAGGAACTATCTGCCCTACATCGCTGAGCGCGAGGGCATCCAGCTCAGCTACCTGAACCGCACGCGCAGCAAGGCAGAGGCGGTGGCGGAGCAGTTTGGCGGGCGCGTTGCGGCTGACGCGGCCGACCTGATGGCGGACGAGCCGGATACGTGTCTGGTCTTTACCAAGGAGACGGACCGCCTGGACGCGGCGAACGCGTTGCTGCCGCACGGGCCGAAACGGCTGTTTTTCGAGAAGCCGCTGGCTGCGCGGCACGGGCAGGCGAACGTGGTCGAGGAGGATTTCTTCGATGCGCGCGCGATGATGCAGGCGGCGCAGGGCGCGGGCGTGGAGACGGCGATGGTCTTCAACTACCGCTTCTTCGACCAGACGCGGCTGGCGCGGGAGATCGTGGAGCAGAAGGCGTTCGGGCAGCCGGTGCATTTCACGTGCATGGTGCACTACAACTGCTGGAGCCACTGCATCGACCTGTTACTGTATTTCATGGGGCCGGCGGCCAGCATCAGCGCGCAGGCGTCCTCGCCGGGCGCGGGCGCCGACGAATCGCGCAATGTGACGGTGGCTGCGCGCCTGGAAAACGACGCCACCGGCACGCTTATCGGCACCTCGGCCATCGATCCCAAGCTGCCGCTCTACGAGTTGACTTTCGCGTTCGAGCACGGACGGCTGAGTATGCGGGACCTTGACGGCGAGATGGAGGTGATCGACTACCGCACGGGCCGCCATGAAAGGCACAACCTGACGTTCGACATCGCGCGCTGGGACCAGTACCGGGCATCGTTCGGCAAGGCGATCAACGCTTACCTGGACAGCGTGCGGGATGGGGCACCGCCGCCGATACCGGGCGTGGCCGGGTTGCAGGAGCTGCAGTTCGAGGCGGGGATCAAGCGGGCGATCGCCAGCGGCGCGACGGTGGATTTGGGCGAGGCGTTTGGGCTGGAGGGGGTGTGATTCAACCCACCCGCGCTACAAGAATGGCAAGAGAAGCGGCCAAGCTATCATAAAAGTAGCTGGCGGTTGGAAACTTAGATGCAGAGAAGGCTGGCCAGTTGCTTTTTTCCGACCCCTGATTTTTGGCGTCAGTCCTGATGGGCCGGCGGCGCGGGCTGCGAGACATGCCCCTTCACGGCAGCGTACAGGAAGCCGATATCATGGGACAACTGGTCAAGTCTCTCGACCAGTGCGGCGAATCGTTCTTCGTTGCGGTTGAACTGTTCGGCGGCGTTGGCGAACATCTCCTCGATATGGGTGAACCGCTCTGCGTGCTCTTTGGCGCTCTGTTCTAAAATGCGTTCGGTGCGGTCAAGGCGATCTTCACTCTGTTCAGTCATGGGGGGATCTTCCTCCTGCTGGATGTTGTGGGCTAAGCATATAACGGCTGTGGCAGGTGTTCAAATGGGCAGCGGAGATTCTTGCTGGGGTAAACGGTGTGGCGGCAAGGATGAAGGCTGTCGTGTTGGTGGTTGAATTCGTGGCGGCCCTTGGACGGGTTCACCGTCGCCCTATGGAAGTTAAATGAGAGGATTCCGCCGGAATTGGGCAAGCTCACTAAATTGGGCACATGGCCCCGCCCTCGAACAACCGTTTAGCTGGATGCGTACCCCCAGTCTGAAGACAAGCAATGTCCAACGATTTTGACGAACTTAGCGTGCCTTATTGCGTTGCAATGTGGGAGTTCCAAATGAAGTGCCAGACGGAACGATACGAGGCGCTAAGAATAACGGTCTCCTTCAAGGGCATGAGACAGGAGGAGAGTGAGGATGAATACTTCTGCATCAGGACGACCGGGTAGCGTTCTGACCGGTTCGGATGTTGAGCCTCATTCTTTGGGCAAGTGCCTTTTCCTCCACTTGGCCCCCGGCATCGCAAACATGGCAGCGATCTTGCTGGGGTTGGCGACCTTTTGGAACCCGTCATTACCTCCGGATCTAATCTACGGCGTATTCACAAACGTATTCGTGCTGATTCCCGTGCAGCTTGGATACCTCTACTTCCTGGCTAAGAAGCGGCATAACCCAGGATGGTCGCTTGAAGGCATTGTTGTATACAGTCAGCCAGTTTCTTTGTCTCGCTATTTCATATGGGTTCCCGCGATCCTGGCGCCAACCGCAATTATCTTTGCCGCGTTTGAGCCGATCACTCTTTGGTTTGAAACTTTCGTTGGTTTTAGCGTCTTCGCGAAATACCAAATGACTGGGGTTTCGGAGCTCGCAGGGTTCGTTCTTTTTGCGAACATCGCGCTCACCGGCATCCTCGTTCCCATAACCGAAGAACTCTATTTCCGGGGGTATCTGCTCCCAAGAATGCCAAGCCAGTTCGGGCGCCTGAAGCCCGCCGCACACAGCTTACTCTTCGCCATATACCACTTTGACACGCCCTGGATGATTCCGGTCCGCACGTTGGGCATCCTTCCGCTTATCTACACAGCCATCCACACGCGCAGCGTCCGCCCCTGCATTATTGCGCACTGCCTCGTCAATTTGGCAAACTTCTCCGATTCCATTTCGAGGCGAATCGGGACCCCTTGAATGTGCGAGTATGGTTCTTCAAAGACACAGGTGACGGCTGACAAGACGTCGGAACTCGACCGGGCAGCTGGGGCGCAAGCTTATCCCCCGTATCACGTCTGCGACCCCGACGCGAACTAATGTCGGATCTGGTGGACGAATGAGTCCCTGCCAATCCGAAGGAGACCCGCGGCGCACATAGACTGTGCGACGGCGGGCTACCCCGCTTGCTGCAACTCCGTTTTGGGCCGCTCCTTGGTCGGGTCGACGAAGGGGACGCGCACGACTTCGGCGTCGACGATGCCGTCGGCGGGGAGCTGGACTTTGACCTGCGTGCCGCGTCGCCAGTGGGAGCGGGGCATGACGGCCAGGGCGATGTTTGAATCCTGGGCCGGAGACCAGAAGGCGCTGGTGACGTAACCGACGTCGTCGCCGGAGTCCTTGTCCTTGACCAGGTAGAAATCCTCGTTGTACCAGACGATCGGTTCGCCGCCTACGCGCAGACCGACCAGCCGTTGATTGACCCCCTCCCGCTTGATCCGCGTAAGCGCCTCTTTGCCGATAAAGTCCCCTTTGACCAGGTCCACCTGCCAGCCGAGCCGAACTTCGTAGGGGTTGTTCTCGATGTCCATGTCCTGGCCGTAGGAGAGGATGCCCGCCTCGATGCGGCGGATATGGCTGGGCGCGATGACGCCGAGATTGAACTCTTCGCCCTGTTCGAGGATGTAGGGCCAGACGTCGTCGGCGTGGAGCATGGCGTTGTGCAGGTATATCTCGAAGCCGAGTTCGGCGGAGAAGCCGGTGCGCGAGATGGTAACGGGATGGCCGTTGACCGTGTCGTGGATCAGGCTGTAGTAGGGCATCTCGCGGACGTGGGGGCCGACCATCTTCTCCAGGAGCGCGGCTGATTTGGGGCCTTGTATCTGCACCGGAGAGACATCGAGCTCGTGGATGTCAGCGTTGAATCTGCCGGTGGAGTTGACGCCCTGCGCCCAGAGCAGCACGTCGGAGTCGGAGATGCTGAACCAGAACTCGTCGTCGGCAACGCGCAGCAGGACCGGGTCGTTGATGATGCCGCCGTACTGGTTGCAAAGGATCACATAACGGGCCTGCATCGTGGGCAACAAGCTATGCACATCACGGGTGATGAGATAGTCGACAAAGGCGGCGGCGTCGGGGCCCTTGACCTGGATCTGGCGCTCGACTGCGACGTCCCACATGCTGACGTGCTCGGTCAGGTATTTGTACTCGGCGAGCATGCCGCCGTCTTCGGGCTTGATGTAGGCGCGCGGGTGGTACTGGTGGTTGTAGGTGGTGTAGGCCCAGCAGCCGGCGGCTTTGGACAGGTGCCACCATGGCGACTTCCTGATGCGGGTCGAGATGAGCATGCGGGCGTCGCTGTTGCCGCTCTGGCGCAGGTTAATGGGCAGGCGGCGCTGCTTGAGACCGTCAATGAGTAGAGTCTGTTGCATTTGGAGTAGCTCCGGTTGTTCTGAGTTTTCAGTCTTGAGTTTCTGGACTTTGTGGGTAGCAGCCAGAATTCTGCTATGCCTTCATCCTGGCGCCGCGCGGGTCGTAGAGGGGCTCTTTTGCGACCGTAGCGGCAAGCCGTTCGCCGAAATAAAGGATGTCGACGCTGGTTCCCGCTGCGGCGCAGTCGACCGGCAGGTAGCCATAGACGATGCCGCGGCCGATGGTGTGGCCGTAGTTGGCGCTTGTAACATAGCCCACAACGCGGTCCCCGTCCATAATTGGCTCCTTGCCCATGACGACGGCTGCCGGGTCGTTTAGCGTCATGCAGCAGAGTTGGCGGGCGGCACCTTCGGCGCGGCTCTTGGCCAGCGCCTCGCGGCCGATGAAGTCACCCTTGCCCATGCGTACGGCAAAACCGATGCCGGCCTCGTAGGGATTGTACTCGGTGTGGATGTCCTGGCCCCAAAGGCGGTACCCCTTTTCAAGCCGCAGCGAGTCAAATGCGCCGCCGCCGGCCGCGATCACGCCGAGAGGCTCGCCCGCCTGCCAGAGGATGTCCCACAGGCGCAGGCCCTGTTCGAAGGGGGCGTAGAGCTCCCAGCCGAGCTCGCCAACGTAGGAGATGCGCAGGGCGAGCGCGGGGACCTCGGCGATTGTAATTTGCCGGGCGGTCAGGTAAGGGAAGGCGGCGTCGCTCAGGTCGTCTTCGCTGACGCGGCTGAGCAGGTCGCGGGCGCGCGGCCCCCACAGGCCGATGCAGCACTGTGCGGCCGAAATGTCGACCAGGACGGCCGAGCCGTCGCCGGGCAGATGGCTCTCCATCCAGCCCAGATCGTGGAGGCCCATGCCGCCGCC
>JAJDZJ010000229.1 GCA_022824685.1 Caldilineaceae bacterium | reverse complement strand
CTCGCCGACTGAGGGCCTGATCCGCGGCGTCTTCCCGTCGATATTCAGTAAGCGCAGGGTGATTTCCACTTATTCTCGCTTTCTTCTGGCCACAATTTCAACTGAATCGGCCTACAGATTTAGATGCGATTGCCCTGGACTATGAGCCGGAACCATGGCGGCCGGTCGACTGTATCGCGATCGCGGCTGAGTTTCGCTACTATCTCACAGTACGATTTCCGGTAATTGTCGGGCCGGAGCTGGCGCGGCGGGCACTCAATGACGAGACGCTGTATCGCGCGTTTCTGACCGGGGAAGCGGATGAGGAGAGCATCATGCCGGCCGGCACGCATCCGAGTTCGCAGGCAGGCATTTCCCCGGTGGGCGCCAGCGTGGGCGATCCCCAGGAAGGCGAAGGGAGCAATAATTGGGTGGTTGGAGGGGTTCGCACGAATTCCGGGCTGCCGATGGTGGCCAGCGACCCACACATTGCCTTTGCAGCGGTTTCGTGCTGGTACGAGGTCCAGCTGACGGGCGGCAGCTTCGACGTTGTGGGAATGGCCTATGCGGGCATGCCGGCAGTGATGTTCGGTCGGAACCGAGATGTCGCCTGGGGCATTACGAACAACATCTGCTCGCAGCGGGACCTGTACCTGGAGCGTACAGATCTGAGTCGACCAGGCTACTTTCTCTTCGACGGGGAATGGGAACGGGAACGGACCTTGGAAGAGACGCTTGAAGTAAGGAGCGGGGATCCGGTCACAAAGACGGTCCGTTTTTCCCGCAACGGCCCGATTGTAGACGAAATTCTGCCCCCTGAGGCGGAGGGAACAGGCCCTGTCTCGCTGCGCTGGCTCGGCCACACCAGTTGCGGCTGGCTCTCGTCACTGCTGGGAATCGACCGGGCCGGGTCGGTCTCCGAGCTGCGGGAGGCAACGCGGAGCTGGCGGGCGCCCACCTGGAGCATGGTGTTAGCAGACAGAGAAGGAAATTTCGGCTACCAGGCTGTCGGCGGGATTCCTGTGCGCACACAGTGGGAGCGGGGATACCGGCCTGGCTGGGATCCTGCCCACCAGTGGCAGGGCCTCATTCCGTTTGAGGCGATGCCCCGTCTTGAAGACCCGGACCAAGGTTGGATCGTCACGGCGAACAATCGTGTCGCGGGAGACGATTTTCCTTATCCCCTGTCAGGAACCTGGGCGAGCGGCCACCGCGCCCGCCGAATCCGCCAAATGATCGAAGAGCGGGACAACTTCACCAAGCAGTCTTTCGCGGAGATGCAGTTGGACACGCGCGCGCTGCGAGCTGAAGAGACTGTTCCTGGCGTTCTTGCCGTTCTACAAGAGAACGGCGATGCCCGTGTTTTGGAGGCGGCCGGCTATCTCCAGGATTGGGACCGCAACATGACTCCCGACTCGGTGGCGGCTTCGATTTTCGAGGTCTTCCACAATAAGTGGTGCCTCCGGGTTGCCGAAGAGAGATTTGACAGCGCGTTGGCGGCCGCGCTCGCTGGACAGTGCGGCGGCTTGGCAGGTGGCCTGATCCACCAGGACCCTGCCGGCTGGTTCGTAGGAGGGGCCCGAGAGGCGGCGATTGTGGAAGCGCTGGAGGCCGCGCTGACGGAGCTCGAGGACCGATTGGGCCCTGAAATGTCAGACTGGACTTGGGGGGCGCTGCACAAAGTTCAGTTGCGTCACGTCTTGTCGGAGCGGGGAGAACTGGGGGCTCTGCTGGATCGCGGGGGTCTTCCCGTCGGCGGCAGCGGCGTGACGGTCTGCAACACCGGCTTCGACCCAAACTGGGGGGCTCTGATGGGAGCCAACTACAGGTTAATCAGTGACTTGGGCGAGGAAGGAATGTGGGCTGTAGAGTCTCAAGGCCAGTCCGGGCATCCTGGTTCGGAGCATTACTGCGACCAGTTGGAGGAATGGCTGGCGGGCCGCTACCACTTCCTCGGCTTTGAGGTTGCGAGTGAACCTGAAGAAAGTGGTTCCGTGCGTGCGCTGCGCCCCGCGGCGCCCTAAGTCCTTGAACGCCGCGGGGTGAAGTTCAAGATCCCTTGGCTGCTTTGATGTGACTGTGCATCTGGTCGCTAAACCGGTATTCGCTGTTGTCTTCAGGTTCGTAACCGATCACCTTGCGTGCATTAACGATGCTCCAGAAGGCTTGGGAGTTTCCACTGATGCCGTAGAATACCTGGAATGGGACGCCCTCTTCGTCGTTGATGTCCTCGGTCTCGATACTCTTGATGAATAGCTGCTGCAGATCGCGCTGGCTGATATAGACACCCAGGCCGCGGATCATGCGGCGCAGGTCTCCGGGTTCGATCCTGTCGATGTCATCTTCCCTCGGTCCTCCGATGCGGACCTGGACGTTTTCGAGACGGTTGGGGGCGTCGTTTTCGATGTCCACGCCGCGGAACTGCATGCGGCCGACTGCGAATACGAACCCCAGGTGTTCGTATGCCTCCTTTGCCCAGCCGTAGAAGTTATCGGAAAACGGCCTCATCTCCGGGGTGACGATGTCCCACTTTTTGTCCAGAATCAGCGGCTCGTAGTAGTCTGCCGCATGGTTGGAGCTGGCGACCACCACACGCCGCACCCCCTCCTCCTGGCCGGTCTGGTAGACGTGGAAGGCCATTTCCACGTTGGCCAGCTCGGCGTAGAAGTCCTGGACGGGGTCGGATTTGTCTTCGGCGCGGGTGAAACCGAGGTGGACGACTGCGTCGGCGCCGCGAAAGTGATGCCGGTAGACTTCCCGGTCGCGCTGCGTCAGGTCTGCGATCTGGACACCCTCCACCTCGTTGCCGTCGCGGTCTGTCGTACGGACATCCAGCAGTGTCAGGTCATATCGCTCGCGAAATGCGGGCAGAAGCAGGCTCGCAATATATCCGGACGCGCCTGTGATCACGACCTTCCTTTTTTCACTCATTCTTTGCTCCACTGCGTTGAATTGTTTCTCGATGTTCGGCGTAGTGGCCGAAAGTGTTGCCGGCGATGCGCCACAGAATTGGAGTATCACCGTCGGGTCGCCGATCCTGGGGCTGAAAGTCATCATAGGGCCGAAGCAGGTCGCCGTCGGACAGTTCGGCGATCGCGGCGAGGGCATCACGGTGCGCACTGTCCAACTCTGTCAGAACGTCCTCTAAAGGGATGTCCTTGTTTCGCTGGTAGATGAGTTGGTTCATGCTCTCGATGCCAGAAGTATGCGGCGCCTCGCCTTCAGGCAATCCCATTGGGGGGTAGCGAGGCTGCCTTCTCACCAGGGCGGCCAGCCCTCTTGCCCACGCCGCCAAGTGCGCGAGTTCATCTTTGACCGACCAGCCCTCTGCGCCAGGCGCGGACATCTGCTCCGCATCCAGTTCGGAAAGGGCTGCTTGCAGAGCATCCCATTCATTCTCAGTTCTCAGGAGAACCTCCTTCACTGTAGGAGGTGGGGAGGAAGAGTGTTCCGACACGATTGTTTTGCCTATGGGATGGACAGTCCTACCGCGGCGAGCCACGCGCAGTCGCCAGAAGCTGGCCGCGAAGGGACTGAAGTTTCTTGAGATTCCAGGTTCAGCGCTATCCCGAGCTCTGCTCTGCTGCCGGTGTTGGACTCGGCGCAGGCTCCGGGGTCGGTTCAGGCGCGGCGCCGCTGATCTCCACCAAGCGCTCCAGTACGATTTCCAGCGCGTCCAGCTCGGCCCCGTAGGAGGCCCAGTCACCGGTCAGCAAGGCATTTTGCGCCCGTTCGTAGCGGCTGTTTGCCTCCAGAATCAGCTCCTCCAAAGTTGATCCTGTCACGATGACGGGCGCAGTTTCTCTGTCCTGCGACGGACTTTCTGTGGGTAGTTCACCTGCGCCGGTTGTCGCGAGCTCAGCAAGTTTGGTGTCGGCCAGAATGTTTGGGCCGAACAGGTCGGCCAGTGCCAGACCGAGGTTTTCGGCCATGATGACGCGGTCGGAAGTTGCGAGGATCACCCGCTTGAGTTCCGGAATCTTGCCGGTCGCCGCCTGCAAGTAGAGCGGCTCAACGTAGAGCAAGCTCTCGCCGATGGGGATGACGAGCAGGTTGCCCCGAATCACCTGGCTGCCCTGCTGGTTCCACAGGCTGAGGAGAGAGCTTATGTCCGGATCCTGATCGATGCGCGCCTCAATCTGCTTTGGCCCGAACACGAGAGAGTCCTTGCCAAAGCGGTAGACAAGCATCTCACCGTATTTTTCCGGGTCGTTCTGGGCGGCCAGCCAGGAGATCATGTTTTCACGATTGGCCGGCGTAAAAGGAAGAATCTGGATGAAGTCCAGATCTTCGCTGCCCGGAAGTTGCATGAGCACGTAGTAGGGCTCCATCGGGCGCGACTGGTTGTCGAATATTTCTTCCGGCCACGCCCATACATCCTCCCGATTGTAGAAGTCGGTGGGCTCTGTCATCTGGTAGGTGCGGAATACACTGGCCTGAATGCTGAACAGGTCATTGGGGTAACGAATGTGCGCATTCAGGTCGGCAGGCATCTCATCGAACGGGGTGAAGAGAGCGGGGAAGATGCGGGCGTAGGCTGCCGCGATCGGCTCATCCGGTTCGACAAGATAGAAGTCCATCTCGCCGGTATAGGCATCGATGATCACTTTGACCGGGTTGCGGATGTAGTTGAAACCGGGAGGAACGGTTCTTGTTCCGAACTGGCTTGGTTCGCTATAGGGGAAGCGTCCGCTTACAGTGTAGGCGTCCAGGAACCAGTAGAGATTGCCGTCTCCGCCTACGACGATATACGGGTCAGAGTCGAAGCGCAGGAAGGGGGCGACTTCGATCGTCCGTTGCAGAATGTTCCGCCTCCAAAGAAGCTGGCTTTCGGACTTCAACTCCTGGCTGATGAACAGGTTGATATCGGCAAACTGGATGGCAAACGCGAGGCGGGGAAGGAAGCCTCCAATGCTTATACCGGAGTCGCCCTCAAAGGTTGTGAAGACGTTGCCTCCTTCACCGCGCGGGTAGTCAAACTCTTCAGTTTCAGTCTTGACAATCACATATTCGTTCGTCCGTTCACCGAAATAGATCTGCGGGCGCGAGACCTCGAGGATCCCCTGAACGGGAAGGTCCTGGAGGACAAAGGTCGGCAGTCCGTCGGGCGTGATTTCCGCGACGGGCGAAGCAGCCACACCATAGCCGTGCGTGTATACCAACTTGCGGTTGACCCAGGTCTGGGCAGGCTGCTCCAGCTGCTCCGGAATCAGTTCCCGGGCGGAAAGCATGAGCTGGCGCCTTTCACCGCCGACGTCATAGCGGTCGATGTCGATGTCGGTGAACTGGTACTGTTGTCTCAGAGCCTGGACCTGGTTGTAGGTCTGAAGAAGTGGACGGTAGTCCCACAAGCGGATATTGCGGATCGTATCGGGCTGTTCCAGCAACTCGTCGCCGGTCAGCTCGCTTTCCGCATCGAAGTTCTGGTTGACAATGATGTCAAGACCAAATGCCGCCCGAGTAAAATCGATGTTGTGAGCGATGAACTCCCGTTCACGAGTGAACTCATTCGGGTTGACTTGAAAGCGTTGGACGAGGTTCGGGTAGATGTTGCCGGCCAGCGCGGAAATCGCGATCCAGCCTACGAGGACGACCACAATGGCGCGCCAGGCCTGCCGCAAGAAGACATTGACAAGCAGGAGCACAGCTGCAAAGATCGTGACAAATACCAGAATGGTGAATGCCGGCAGTTGAGCGTGAACGTCGGTGTAGCCGGCGCCGAAAACGGCCCCGCGCGTGCTGTAGACCAGTTCCAATGCGTCCAGACGGTACTGCCAGGCGATCAGGAGCAGGATTAGGGCGCCCAGGAAGCTAAGGTGGGCGCGAACTGAAGCGGGTGCGCCCCATCCGCGCCAGCCGATGCCGCTGGCGAGACCGGTCGCGATGAGTGTGATGACGAAGGTGGTCATCAGCCAGCCGCGAAGAAACTGCCAAATCGGCAACGTGAACAGGAAAAAGCTTACGTCACGGTCGAAAATGGGGTCTATCATGCCAAACGGCTGCTGATTGAAGTAGAGGAGCAACTCTTCCCATGCCGAAGAGGCCCCCGTCCCCATAAAGAACGCGAAAAAAGCGCCGACCAGCAAGATGACGGGCGTAAGTCGGATTCCAAGGGCCTCTATCGCTTCCATGACCGGGGTGTCAGCCAGTCCTTGCGGGAACAAACGCCGGACCAGGAGGACATTGACGACAAAAATCAGCCAGAAGGAGACGGCGCCGGCAGCGAAGAGGCCGAGTGATGCGCCGATGCGAGTGAAGAAGACCGAGGTTAGCTTCAGGCTGTCATACCAAAGCCAGTCCGTGTAAAATCCAAGAACCGTATTGAACAGGATGAGCGCAAGGAACGGCACAAGCATCCACCAAAGTAGGCGGCCGCCGCCACCCCCTTGCCCGCCGTTTCCTCCGCCTCGGCGAGGCGTTTCCGTCCCGCCGGGGCCGTTGTCATCGTGCAGAAGCTCTTCTTCTATCTGCTCCCAGTCATCTTCATCCAGGTTTTCCAACAGTTCATTAAGTTGTTTGCGTTCAGCCATACCTATTCCTTGTCATTTAGGAGGGACAGTTGCCGGTACAGTATGCCCCGTACAGCGTACGGTTAGAGGCTGGTCGAGAATCCGGCGCTTCCAAACGTCCCTGCATCTGCTGCCGGTATTATACCAGAACTTTCTTCATTCAGCGCGGCGTGCCTTAGAGAAGATGCGGAGCGCAAAGGGGTGGTCTTTGCGTGTGCGCTGAAGCGGGAATTCGGTGGTCAGTGCCAGTTGACGCGATTGGACCACGGCGGGCCGAACATGGCCCAAGGTAGGTCCACGCGCTACTCTGAATCGGAAAAAGGTTTTGAGTGCCTCCGAGGACCGCTTCAGCCCCACTCTCCTGGCATGCTATACTCTGCGGGTCCGCCTCAGACAACCCATTCGTTTACGCTTTGGCTATGGACATTGGATTTCTACGCGGTAAGAAAACTGAACGGCAGCGGGCCTTTCTGGAGGCATTGCTTCCCTGTCTGACCAAACGAGAGCAGATTGCGTCGGTCTGGCTGACAGGATCGTTGGCGGGGAACCGCCCCGACCGCTGGAGCAGCGTCGACCTGCTCTTGTTGTGGCAGAAGGGTGTCCCCCGCACGGACTTTGGATCAACTCCTTCGGAGGCTTTGCGCGCGGCATTGGACGAGGCGATTGGGGAGGAGAGCTTCTTCTGCGAGCAGGTAGGGTATGACGAAACTGAAGGCAAATTGAATGGCGTCGGTATTGCTGATCGGTTCGCCGCGACACTGCCCGGCGACCGCGAGCGGGCCGGCCTCCTGTTCGAAATTTCGTGGATCCCGGTCTCAAATAAAGTGACCCAGGGAGGAGGAAGAGGGCCGCTGCGCCTCCTCTACGTAGCCGACCATCTCGCGGTAGACATACCCGGGTCCCTGAATCAAGGGTCGGCGCAGTTGGGCCCGCCAATTGTCAAGGTGCTCGAAAAGAAGCTGGCGCGCTTCTGGCTTTTGCTGGGACGGTTGCCCGCTGTGGTGAAGAGGCAAGAGTCGCTGGCTGCGCATGCGCTTCTAGCGGACATACGCATGCTTTTGGTCGATCTGGTCGTGGCGCTCAACGGGGCGGACCGGCCACAGACCAGGGCGCGAATCAACCAGTATCTGGGACCGGCGCAGCTGGAAGCCTTTGAGAACAGTATGGGCCTGTCCCAAACGGTCCAGCGTCGGGAGGCAATTCAAGGCCAAAATTGGGTCGGGCAAGCGGTGTCCCTGGTGGTACTCTACCGCTGGTATGCGCCCCAACTGGTAGAGAGGCACGAGATTCGCTATCCCCAGGCGGCTGAAGACGCGGTACTGACACTGCTGCGCGCAGAGTTGGAAAACTGGCCGGCTCAGATCTCGACCGGCTGAAGACGAGCCTGACAGTTTGGACTGAGCAGCAAAGGGCGCTTTCTCTGGCCCCTTACCGGCCCAAAGCCTGGGAACCGCAGAAGATTGTCGGACCAGGATTCGGGCGGAGTCACGTGCAGGCCGTCTACGGGACTCAATGGTTGTTCGTCCGAGGGGGCAGGAAAGACTACTCTTTAGCATGCCAGGACGAGAGGCTGAGGAATGGGAAGCCGAGGCGAGGAGCGGATCCTTTCCGCCCGGCAATGGCAGGCCCAAGCCCGATCCAGCGAGCCGCATCGCATATGGTTAGCAAAGAATAGACTCAAGCGGCTTGGTTTAGGTCTGATCTGGATGAACGTAGATTGGATTGCTGAAGATCCAGCCACGCGGCTTTCCCCAACGATGCTTCCAAACTTCCACTCGATAGACACCCGTGTCGCGGACCTGATAGCTGATGGTCGCTGAGTGACCACGCGCGATGACCCGCCCGTTGCGCAGAAGGCGGATGTCGGCGACTTCCGGGCTCCTGACGTGAAGGCGTAGTGTCTGCGAATCCTCAAGACGGATTGAGTCGCCCATTATGGCAACCGGCGAAGGCTCGTTCTGGCCGCCTTCATGTAGGGTCGGATTCCGCGGCTCGTTGTCTTCGCTCTCGGCCCAGAAGCGGAAGCCCTCGGTTGCTGCTGCGAGGTCGTATCCAATCCAGCAATGACCTTTCCGAAGCGCGTCCAGCACTGCAGTCCGGTCACGAAGCGTGTTTGGACCGTCCCACCCGGCGGGGCCCTCTTGCGGCGGTCCTAGCAGGGGCGATTCAGTCAAGATATGCGTATTCAGCCCCTTTGCGCACTCTTCGTAGGTCAAGAAGCGGCGGTTGATCGGTCCGAGGCGATACTTGATGGAATGGACATCGGTTCCGCCGAGAGCGACGACCGGCCTTTGCTGGGTCAGCTCGTCCCACTTTGCGAGCATGGCGGGCAGGGGTCCGACAGGGAATAATTGGGGGAAAAAGGCAACGAGGATCGTCTTGAAATAGCTGGAAGTGTAGCCGCGGAAACCTGACAGATAGTTCCACAGTTCCACGCCATGATAGCCTGTTACTTCCCAGTTATGCCAGGGGTAGCTACTGGGAAAGAGGTCTGTGGTGACTTCGATCGGGTGGGCGAGAAAGGACAAGGCATTCTGCTTACGGACGGCGTCGACGAGCTCCTGAGGATCGGCTGCCTGAGCGGAGACGTCGGTCTCCACCCCGAGGCAGAGCAGGTGGTTGCCGGCCGGCTGGCGTTCCGGGTCGTGCACTTCCTGTCCGACGAGCGTGAGGATGCCGCGGCGATATCCCTCCTCCTCTTCGCGAACCAGGACATTGTGATCGGTGACAATAACGAAGTCGAGGCCCCCTGCAAGCGCCCCTTCGATTAAGTCGTCAAAGGAGCCGAATCCATCGCTATGCGTGGTGTGCATGTGGATGTTGCCGAAATACTCGTAGAGTTGTGAGGCAGAGGTCGATTGGGCCATTTCACACGATTCCAGTTGCAGGACTATGAGTGGGTTTATCTGTTCGGGTGGAACCGACCGGGGGAAGGGGAAAGGGACGGCGAGGGTGGAGACTGCTCATGGCAGATTGGGCCGGCCGCTGTTGACCTCACCTGACCGTGCATCCCGTTTGGCGGCTTCTCTTGCGATGCGCTCTTCCATGAGCTTGCGGGCCTGATAGCGTTTGCGGCCCTCAGAGAGCCAGCGCCCCGGCTGCTCAGTATCAACAATTGGACGCGCCGAGGTCAAAAAGACGGTGTGGCCAACCATGGAATCATCCGGACGCAGCCGGTCTGGAACTGGCTTATAGGAACGGACGAGGCATTCTTCCACGTTGATATCGGCAAACCCAGACGATTCCAGCCCGTGCAAGAGCTCCGAGACTTGATTGGTCGTGGGCACCAGGGCGGCAAAGAAGCCACCGGGCCGAAGGGCTTCACGAGCCTGTTCCAGGAAGAGCCAGGGGGTCCGCAGGTCGAGGACGAGGGCATCAACGTTTGACTGTTCGAATCCGTCGAGAATCGACGCGTTGCGCAACTCTACATAAGAAAGAAGGCCCATCTTTTCCAAGTTCGCTTGCGCGACCCGATAGTGATCATCTCTGACCTCGTAGGAATAGACCAGGCCATTGGGGGCGACTGACCAGGCCAAAGCGATGGTGAGGCCGCCGCTGCCGGCGCCGGCCTCAATCACGCGACTGCCGGCCCGAAGGCTGAGGCGGCGAACGATCATGGCGGCGTCTTTGGGAAAGATGATCTGCGTGTTGCGCTTGATGCGGGTGATGCGGTCGTCCAGCGAAGGCTCCAACAGCAGCATGGCATGGCCCAAGTGACTGTAGACGGTCGTTCCGTAGGGGAGGCCTATCAGCTCGTCATGCTGTACTTTCCCCAGATTTGAGTGGAAGAGGCGGCGAGACTGAAGACGAAGCAGATGCCTTTTGCCGCCCCCGGTGACAAGCAGAACGAGGTCATCTGGCTTGGTGAGAAACGGGCCGCACTGGTCTTGTCGTTCGAAGCCGCTGGTAGCCTGAGCGTTCTCGGGGCCCTGCAAGTCCCCTGAAACACCATCCGCGTCTGTTTTCAGGACCTGTCCTCTCTCTGTTTCTTCCAATCTCGGCCTCACCAGTCTAGAGGGCGACGCGCGGTTGAGTAACGTTCTCGCTTTGGGGGCACGGTCGACGAAACTGAGGCATCAAGAGAATCGAGGCACCGTTTGGCTGATTATAGACACTGATGGGCCAAATGGAAAAGATTCGAGTTGGAATCGATTCGAATTGGTAACGAACATTTCCGGACGTGACCTGTGTGACAAGTGGGCAGCGCTGGCATGAAAGGCAAGGGCAGGGCAACCCGGGGAGGCTTGGCGATCCGAATTGAGCCTTCGCAATCAGAACCAATCATGTCTCTTCGGGTTGATTTGACCACTTTGTCTACGAATCGCCTCCGACTGGCTGATTCAGTTACCGCTTCCTGGATCGCCCTTCAGGCTACGTCCTTCATACGATTCAAGAGGCTGGAGGACTGCCGGGCGCGAGCGGGGACTGAAAGGGCCCTTTTGGATTGAAATTGACACGCTCCAAAACCGGATGTAGAATACTGGACGGTCGGGTCGGTCACAGTGTCCGGCGGGAGCGAGGGCTGAGCCGGGCAGGCTCGACCATCTGCCTTGAATGCAAAATGGAACTGGGGATTCTGCTTGGCTGAAATACCCTGGGCATCACGATTATGCTGACATCGGCTTTCGCTTCATTTGTCTCCTTCAGTGGTTTGCGAGGGCCGATGCAAGTAATGCTTCAACTGCGACATCGTTGCGTCGCACTTTCATTTATCAAGTAGGAATCTATCCCATTCTTTAGGAGGCCTCGAATGCAGAAACGCGTCACGTCTTGGGCTGTGCTCTTGTTTGCAGTCGCGTTCGTCTTTTCAGGTTGCACGTCCAGAGTGGTCAATGGCTCGATGGTCGAAAGGGATCCGGATGCTTTCTACGTTGACCTTCCGGCAATCGTCATTGACTACGCGCCCGACGGCTCTGCATCAATCGGGGGCATGTCGCACACGTCGGCAGACGGCGGCGAAGCGGTCTACGCGCCGCCGGCAGAAGTGAGTGTTGGTTTTGGTTCGATTCTCTCCACCATATCACTGCAGCCTCTTTGGGTGAATCACTTCACTGCCTCCAATCTCCAACATATTCGAGTGACGAATGGGGACGAAGGCATCATACTACTCGCGAACGGGCACCGGATTCCGTCACTGGTATGGGAAGAGGATTCGTTGACAGCAACTGCGGGCGCCGTCTCTGCCTTGGGCCTTGGGGTGCCGGCGTTGAATAAGGTCCTGCCGCTGGTGCGTAACTTCGGCCTTGGCCTGGTCTTGCGCTTTCCTCTCGCTGAAGGGGAAGAGGCCATCCCTCTCAGTGGGGTGGAAGAGAGCGAAGCGGTTGTCATGGCACGGATGCTTCAGCAGCAGGTACTGGAAACGTTCGGAGGCGCCTTGCCAACAGTGGACATTCCCATTCTGTACCACTCCGACGGAAGCTGGACGCTTGGCGAGCTGTCTGATGTCGATTGGACGGTCTTAACCAGCACGCCCTTCTATGCCTTGAGGTTGCCGCCGGAACTGATCTCCGGGTTGACGAGTTCCGGTGTCGAAACTGTTGGGCTATCGACTGATCCGGATGGCATTCATATTGCAGTAAATGGTATTGGTCTCCCGTACCTGTCGTGGGGCAGCGGGGAAGTGCAGAACTTGCTCGAGTTGACCAAGCAGTTGGGGGTCTTTGACAGCATTTCGGCACTGGCGCCCGGCGCTGATATTGAATCAGTACTTTCCCTGGTGGAAAACCTGCTTCCTATCATTCAGGCGACAAGCGCAAACGTAACGATCTATTTGCCTGGATCGGAGATGGGCAACTAGCGGGTATTTGCAGGACAGTCTGAAATCTAAAATGGACGACGAAACGGATTCGTCCTTGGGCAGTTATAGAGCAGGTGCAGACTCTCTGTACCTGCTCTTTTCCTTTTGGGGCCTTTGGTGGACGAAAAGGCCAGAGTACAGCCAGCCTCCCGAAGACCTCTCGCATGTCCTAGAACCATCCTACAGAGTCTCGGTAACTTTCTGCAGGCCCCTGGGCCGGTCGGGGTCGAAGTCGCGTGCCGCTGCCAGAAAGAGTGCGAACAACTGCCCGGGAATGATTGCGAGCAGAGGAGACAGCCATTCAGGCGCATCCGGGAATGGGAAGCGTGTACGGCCCATCTCCAAGATTACGTCGACATTGCTCACGCAGAGCAGCTCAGCGTCCATCGAACGCAACTGCCCGACGAAGGATTCCAAGTCAGGTTTCAGGACACCGTTGGGCGCGACCACAATCACGGGAAATGCGGGCTCGATGAGGCTGACCGGACCGTGAAGAAAGTCGGCGCTGCTATAAGGTTCGGCAAGGGTATAGGTAAGCTCTTTCAATTTGAGAGCGATTTCAAAGGCGGTGGAATAGTTGAACCCCCGCCCGACGACGACGCAGTTTCGTACATAGCGGTAGCGTTCCGCAAGCCCTTCTATGCTGATGTTCAGCGCGAGTGTCTGACGTACAAGGTCCGGCGCCTTATCCAGCACGGCAAGGTATTCGGGGTCTTCAGAAAGGTGGGCCGATAGCAGACTGACCGCGAACAGCTGCGCGGTGTAAGTTTTTGTTGCGGCGATTGAGCGTTCTTCGCCGGCGCCCAGACCTATCAGATGGTCGGCCTGCTCGGCAAGAGGCGACTCCTCGAAGTTGGTGATCGCTGCCGTGACGCAGCCCTGGCGTCTTCCCTCGGCCAAAACACTGACGATGTCCGGACTCTGTCCGCTCTGGCTGATTCCGAGGACGAGTGTGTCTGGGGCGAACAAAGGCGGCTGCTGATAGAGAGAAAACAGGCTGGGCGTCGTCAAAGCAACGGGGAGCCTGTTTATGGCCCCGAACAGATACTGCGCATAGCGAGCGGCGTTGTCACTGGTGCCGCGCGCCGCGATAACGACCTGGCGGATATCTGATTCCCGAATTTGCGCGGCCAGCTTCTTTGCTGGGCCGTGTCCCCCCCTGGATAAAGTCGCGATGACATCCGGTTGCTGATGGATTTCCTGGTATAGTATAGAGTCAGTAGCCACCGTGCACCCTTTCGCGTTATAGGTGTTGAGCGATTGCTAGAGTATAACACTACCGCTAAAGATTGCCCTGCAAGGAATGTGAGTTTAGTGAGGACAGATCACAATGTACGAGCTTCCAGAAGATCTTCAGATGCTGCAAGAGTTGGCAGCGGACTTCACGCGTCGCGAAATCACTCCAAGAGCCGAATACTACGATCAGAATGAGGAATGGCCTTGGGACGTGTTCAATAAGGCGCGCGAAGTCGGCCTTGTGAATTTGAACATCCCTGAGGAATATGGCGGAATGGGCGCGACCGCGTTGGAGGAGTGCGTCGTTGCCGAGGCGATGGCATACGGATGTTCCGGCATCCAGACCGCTCTCATGCTGAACCAGTTGGCAACGCTGCCACTACTGATCGCAGGCAACGAGGAGCAGAAGCGGCGCTATCTGCCCTGGATTGCAGATGAAGGCAAGGTCGCCGCATACTGCATGACCGAGCCCGACGCCGGTTCGGATGTCGCGGGCATCAAAACGACTGCGATCAGGCGGGGTGACAGGTACATTCTGAACGGTTCCAAGACATGGATTACGGATGGCCCGGTTGCCAGTTTTTTCGCGGTTTTTGCGAAAACGGATGCGGCCGCCGGCCACAATGGAATCAGCTGTTTCATTGTGGAGCGGGACTGGAAGGGAGTGCGCACCAGCAAGCCGCTGCGGAAGATGGGCCAGCACGCGGCGCAAGCCTGCCAGGTGTTTCTTGAGAATGTCGTGGTGCCCGATTGCAATCGGCTGGGAGAAGAAGGCGAGGGCTTCAGAATAGGAATGAGGGCATTTGACAAGAGCAGGCCGGGCGTGGCTGTTGCAGCAATCGGCGTTGCCCATCGGGCCTTGGATGAAGCTGTAGCCTATGCAGGTGAGCGCACAGCATTTGGTCAACCGATTTCTCAGTTTCAGGGCGTCGGATTCATGCTTGCGGACATGGCAATTCGGGTGGAAGCGGGGCGCCATCTGGCCTACAAGGCTGCCTGGGATGTGGACCAAGGTGTGCGAAACACGATGTCTGCGGCGATGGCGAAGGCTTTCTGCGCGGAGGCTGCGATGAAGAATGCGACCGACGCAGTCCAGGTATTTGGCGGCAACGGGTATAGCAGGGAGTATCCTGTTGAGAAACTGATGCGCGACGCCAAGATTTACCAGATTTACGAGGGCACTACCCAGATTCAACAGATGATCATCATGAGGGAACTCTACAGAGAGGGCTGAGGAGGTCGAGGTTCTTGCCTGAGGTGGGCAAGCGACCGGCAGGGTTGGAGTTGGTTTGCAGTGGGAAATTCGCGGCTTGGCGCTGCCGGATACCGGATGCGGCTACTGCGCGTAGGGACCAGGGCAATCGCATCTAAATCTGTAGGCCGATTCAGTTGAAATTGTGGCCAGAAGAAAGCGAGAATAAGTGGAAATCACCCTGCGCTTACTGAATATCGACGGGAAGACGCCGCGGATCAGGCCCTCAGTCGGCGAG
>JAJDZJ010000146.1 GCA_022824685.1 Caldilineaceae bacterium | reverse complement strand
CCCTCAGTCGGCGAGATAAGTTAAATTCTCCGTCTACGTGCCATCTTTCGTACATTTCCCTGTGTCTTACCCCGACCTGGAAGAGTATTCGGCTGCATTTCGATGTTCTGACCCAATTTAGATGCAATCGCCCTGGGCGTACCGTCCGATCTCTTGACAGGAACAGAGCGGGCAGGAGCCTTCGATGACGACAACACTGCTTGACTGCCCAGGGGACCTGAGCGTCGACTCGAGGCGGCAGCCAGAACGTGCGTGAGTCCCGAAAGCCTTGAATGGACGAACGGATTTCCCATTGACGCCCATCGCGATTGCTGGCTGCGATGAGCAGGGCAAACATGTCCGCAAGACGGCCCATTTGGACAATTTGCCTGAATGGCTGCAGCCCGGGCCGGCGGCTGAGGCCCTCTGGCCTGCCGACTTTGTCCCCGTACCTGTCGGACTAACATTGCTGATGGTACAGAAATCGGGGGCAGGTAAACATCAAACCCGAGAGGCATGGCGACTGGCAACTTGAGAAACGACGAGCCCGAAAAAGCGGCAGGTAAGGGCGCCCGGTTTCCCCGTTATCGTCGCTCGTTTTTCCGCTTGGCTGCTTAACTGCATGAACGCCTCTCTAAACGCAAGCCAACGACATTTTCCGTCCCGCCTTCCGTGCGCACCATCAAGAGGAGGATGTGAAGCGATGAATGAGCGTATCCGACCGGTAGTTTTCAACGTGATTACAATCGCTGCCTTGCTGATTGCCCTGGTCCAGTTGGTGCTGGTTTCACCAATGTACTCGATGCCGGCATCGACTGAAGCCATTCAGCTTCTTGTAGAGATCGCCCAGAAGAGCGACGCGGCGGACGAAACCTTGAGCACGCTTCTGTCGAACGATCTTATGCGGCGCAGGTGGCTTGGCAACGGCATGATAGTCACAATGGGCATCGCTATTCTGGCTAATGTCATCGCGAACTATCTTGGCCGCGGCAGACAGCGCATGAACCTGAACAGGATTCGCCGGCTGGAGGCCGAACTGCATAGATTGCGATCATCAAATGAGCAATCAAGGAGATCGTAAAGTGAAGGGCAAGTTTCTCCAACCCGTAGTGTTCAACATGATTACGATTGTGGCGATGCTGGGCTCACTTTTCCAGATGGTGGCTGTGGCGAAAAGAGACGAAGTGGCAACGGCAAAGGCCGTCCAACTTATCGAAGAGTTTGTCGCAGCGGGCGAAATAGAGGACGACGGTCTGACCATGCGTCTCGCCGCCGAGTCAGAACAGATATCCCTCTTCGAAGTTTATATTGTCGGGACGTTGCTGATCGCGATTATGGCCAACGTTGTGGCGAACTATATCGGCAGAGGAAGGCACTTTGAGAATACCGGAAGGATTCGAGAACTGGAAGCGAAAGTGCGCGGATTGCGAGGGGGTTAGCGTCTTCGATGTGAACGATAACGGCTGAAGGCCGACGACGACAACCGGAACGGCTCAACCACAGTGCTGCTCTCGGCTATCGCCGCCTCGGCCTATTTTAGCTTGTAGATCACCCGCTCCGGTGTTGGTCTATTCCTGGCCTCCTTTCCCCCTTGATTCGGCCCAATACGAACACATTGCCGGAACCAGCATTTGGGGGCCAGGTCACTTGATTCGTCATCGCCGAAATGGCGATTGGTCTCTACGACCTATTGCCCGGATTTGTCGGTGACATCTCACTTGGCCACAGGCCAAACGCCTCTTTCGCCTCTGTCAATACGAAGTCTTGCCCCAGTGACAGGTGCGCCAAACACCAAGCGAACCGCCGAAAAGGCTTGACCGGCGGGTGATGCGCTGCTGCGTATCAAGACACAGCTTTCGTGAAGGTCTTGGCCGCCTGCCCTCGTGGAGCGGGGCATGCCCGCCAGCACCGCCTGGCACATTGTCCATTTGCGACAAACACATCCTTAAGAACGACAAACTGTCGCATTTGCCAGCCTTTCGGCGGCGCTTACCAGGAGTATACCCGCCGCGCAGCGCCCCAAGGGCGGGCCAGGCAACCGCCCTCGCCGGACAGCAATTCCCCCTTGCCCCGCCGGCGGCCCAAATCTCAGTTCATCTCCTGAGTCCCATAAAACTCCAGTTCAGACAAGCGCCTCGCCGCCGGCGAAACAATCTCTGACATAGCCGCCTGGGCTACCTAGCCAGTTCTTCCTGCCTGGGGGCAAGGCCGGAATTCTCTTTCGAATATCCTTCTCGTCTCCACCTCTACTTCGGGCGAGCCCTATCACAATTCGAAAACTGGCACAAAACCGGCACAGATGCAAGCGAAATTGTCATAAAATATACATGCAAAAAGTGTATACTGAACTGACATCATTCCCATTCTGTTTGGAGTCACTATTTCACTTCTCTGAGTCATTCCGGCTGGCCTGCTGTGCATGAAGGATCGGCCCCTGGCGTAGAGGCCTGCAGCAAGATGCCGCGTATCGGCACAACTGGTGGCGTGGCTGGCGTCCAGTTTTCGATAGCTGAAAGGAGGTGAACTACTATGGCAATCGAATACTACGAACCCAGGATTCCTGGCTCTTATCATTCATTCATGAGGTTGATTGAACGGCTTCTGGAAGAGAATCCGAACGCCAGTCGGAAAGAGTTGAAGTGGAGAATCAAGAATATGACTGGACTTCCTCCAAAACATGACGACCCGTTTTGGGACGAACTGGAGACCTCCAATCTGTGCGCAAGCCGGACGCGCCGCCAGTTGTTCGATGACAGGTTCAACGTTGCGATGCTCCACATACGCAACGGCTAGGTGGTACTGGTTTTCGCTGAGACGACCTTGTAGGCGATCCCGGTGGTTCCCGGCTCTCCTACATCGGCATGCATGATCGCAAAAACTTAATGTAATGGCCGGTGCGCTCGGCGGCGACACTTCCTTCAAGGATGGTGCGCAAACGGGCAACGATCCCGGCCCCAACACCTCCGTGAACCATTAGATTTAGCGATTCCTGGTGACGGTGGCTCCTGGTTTGAGCCTCGTCTTGATCTGCGCGTGTACGATCGAATTCTGTCGAACAAAGAGGTCCGATGCCACGTGAACGAACCCGAAGTGGTCGCGGAACCTGGAACAGAAAGTCCCGATAAAGCCTTGCTTCAATGAGGCCAGGACGCACCGGACAAGGGAGGCTGAGGAGCGAAGGCATCCCTGCTCCTGCTGCCCGGCCCCCCACCCATCTGCGACGGAGATACACGCAAAAGCGATAAATTGTCGCATTCGTCAGCCTCTCGCTAGCGCTTACGACTAGCAGGTCAGCCAGGGAGCAACTCAGGGGCAGAACAAGGCAACCAACCGCCTCGGGATCTGACGAATCCGCCCCCAGAAGCGCAAATCCTTGAAGAGACGGCCCGGGCTCGATCCGCTTTTTGAAAGAAGGGCGCAGTGATGACCGTTAAGGCAATTCTCAACCTACACGCAGGACGGGGGCGCGGCGCAAAGAAGGACGGCGAGATCTTGTCGAGGAAGATCGAACGACTGACCGTTGAAGTACAGCCTGGCCGCCTGCAGGTAACTGTGTAGAGTTCGCCGCGGGCACGCCTCTCCGTACGACTCTCTTTCCTGATCAACTTGGCGTAGGTCCCAAATAAGGCCAGGACGATTGGCCAGGGTTTGTTGAGTTGTGCCAGAACCTTCTGACGACCTCCCCCCTTATTGGAGGACAGAACAAGGTTGGTTCGACAAGCGCCGCACGCCTTGACAGCCGCAGGCGGGGTCCCATTTCTGCCCGCAATAGCCGTCACACAGCCGGACAGCCGGATCTCCCACAACAACCGCCCGGCCATACTCCGTGCGGGCTTGCGCCTTACCCCGAAAATGCCGGCAGCACTTCCCGCGCCCACAGTTCCGCACACCGTGTCTCCTCCGCCTCTTCTCCACCTTTACCTCGTTGAAGCTTTCCCACAATTCGAAAACTGGAACGAAACCGACACGGAAATAAGTGACTTAGTCATAAAAAGTACATGCATAATGTGTATACTGATAGTTTTATGGTCCCTTGGCCGGAGCCCAACGCATCGGTCCTGTTGACCTCTGCTGAATGCAGTCAAATCGCAAAAAGGAGAAAGACAATGAATGAACCCAAACAGCTGACGACCGCTCATGGCGCGCCAGTCGGCGACAACCAGAACGCGCTGGCTGCCGGCCCGCGCGGGCCGTTTCTGCTGCAGGACTACCAACTCCTGGAGAAAGTGGCTACCTTCAACAGTGAACGCGTCCCGGAGCGCGTCGTGCATGCCAAAGGTTCGGGGGGCTACGGCTCCTTCACCATTGGAGGGCTGGTTGAAGATCCCCGTTGTCTCGAACCTCCCCTCAAGGTGTCCGGCGATGCCGACCACTACGACCACCGCGCCGGCAACGACGAATACACCCAGCCCGGTAACCTCTTCCGCCTGAAGAACGCCAGAAGGAGTGCGAGGTGGACAGGGATGCCCGTCTCGCCGGCCGTGCGCATAAACGTATGGAGGATATGAAGCCATGGGAATGCTTATCCGGCCCGTGATTTTCAACGTAGTCACGATTGCCGCCCTGTTGATTGCTCTGGTCCAGCTGTTGATAGTCGCACCAGGCCGCACGACGCCAACAACGACTGAGGCCGTTCAGCTTCTAGGCGAGCTTGCCAAGGAGGACGAAGCCGTGGACGAATCCTTGAGCGTGCGTCTGGCGACCGATCAGATGCGGCGCCAGAGGTTCAGCAACAGCATGACAGTCACGATGGGCATTGCGATCGTGGCCAATGTCATTGCGAACCATCTTGGCCGCGGGAGACAGCGCAGAAACCTTGACAGGATTCGCCGGTTGGAGGCGGAATTGCACGGATTGCAGGCAGGGAGGACGTAAAATGAAGGGCAGACTTTTCCAACCCGTCGTGTTAAACCTGATTACCATCGTAGCGATGCTTTTCTCACTCTTTCAGCTGGTGACCGTATCGCAAAGAACCGCAACGAATGAAGTCATCGAACTATTTGAGGAGCTTGGCGAAAAGGGCGGAATAGAGGATCAAACGCTGAGCGTGCGTCTCGCTGCCGAGCAGGACCAGCGTCTGCGCTTAGCCAACTATCTCTTGGCGACCTTGATGATCGCAATCCTAGCCAACGTTTTCGCAAACTTTATCGGCAGAGGAAGGCAGTTTGAAAATACCGCAAGGATTCGTGAACTGGAGGCGGAAATACGCGGAATACGAGGGGGTTAGCGACTTCGACCTGAAACAGACCGGTCATGCACCTTAACTCAGGGCCCACTCTCGTTTCTCTGTGACCCTTCGTGGGCAAACCAGACTTGATCCTTGCCGGTCTCCGTTCAAACAAACACTCTCGCCGCCGGCGACACCACCACTAGCGTGGCTGAGTTACCAGGTGACACTCTTGTACGCCAAAACCTGTTGGTTCACCGGTTGACCAGGAGAATATCTCGGAAGACAAAAAAATTCCTCTGCGCCTCTCCGCGTTCCTCCACGGACAAAGAAGGAATTCATCGCGTATTTGGCAGTTCAATAAGAGCTTCCGTTCCACAGCCTCAAGAACTGACATAAATTTGGAATAAGTAAGTCCATTATGTCACTGAAACGGCATAAGAAATCTGCTAAACTGTCTTTTGGATGTAGGTCCCATGCGAAGCTACGAAAGCGCGGAACCACTCACAATCGCAACAAGGAAGTTTCCCCTGCCTTCCCGAAAAACATGATCTCCTGATCCCGTCTGGGACTTGCATCCAGCTATCTTTGACAAAATCTTTCGCCCTCAAGCCAACCCTGGAGACGGACAGATGAAAGCCCGCCTTCAGCCGTTGCTGCTTGATGGCATCCTCACCGCGAACACACTGCCCCGATATTTCGAGTTCGCGGGGATGCCGAACGCGTGGGTGGCCGCAGGCATGATAGATCTGCATTTGACAGAAGTGTCGGATGCGGCCCGTTGCGAAATGTGGGGGTGGTGCGACGCTGCCTATTTGGCGGCGATGCGTCGCTATCTGGAGGGCTGGCAGGCATTGCCAAGACGGGCATAAAGCGATAGACGCCGCCTGTTCACCTCAAATGCGCCAATTTGGCGCATTTCAACAGGGGCACACGATGACAAAGTTGATTGATGTCGCAATCTTCCTGATTGTCCTGCTTGCAGCCGTCTATATTTGGCCCGTGTCCAAAACTCTGACCTTCGTTGTTGTAGGCAGCCTATACGGGATCCTCGTGTGGCGTATCTTCAGCAACGCAAAACGGCAGAAGAACACCCGCCATTGAGGCCGGCTGGCCATATGGGGCGGCGGTTGCATCAGTTCGGATCGGACAGTGCGCTGTCCAGTGTAGCCATGCAGGACTCCAAAGACGCAGTTGCACACTGGGCCCACCACCTGCTTCGACTTCCGCAACCGCGCGAGACCGAGTCAAAGTCCCGGCGATCGCAAGCCGGCGGAAGAGCATTTCGTTCCCTGATGCCTGCATGAATCACACCTCTGACCGCACCCTGTTGTGTTGGCCTTGCAACCACCTGAAGACCAGCGCTCTTGCCTTACCTGGCTTGTGTCGGGAGAAAAAATATGGGTGTGTGGCAACCCTGTAGGAGCCCAATATGCTTGAAATCAAGACGGAGGTATTTTCCTTCGCAGGAAGTGACAGCTGCATTTCGTCGGTAGTGTTCAGCCTCTAGTTCCGTCCAGGCCAGCCTGTCGTGCGCATTGTTGCGTGTACCCGGGACTGAGTGGTTCGGATTCTCGCCGCGTGTCTTCCCGTGGAACGGCGGGCGGCCTGACCGTCTAGCCAACTATAAGGCTCCCAGATTATGGAACAGAATCAGGTAGTCCGCGATGTGGAAAAGTGGGGCTTTGTCGGCGTCCTCACTGCCAAAGATGGGTTGATACTGATCACCGTGGCGGAACTAGCCGTGCCCGGCGAAAACAGTGGACTCTCCAAAGCGCCTGCATCGATCGTGACGCGGACGCGCGCCTTTTCAAGCGGGACCACGACGCCGGAACGCATTTCACTTGCGCTCTTGCGCATGGCTGACCGCGGGACAAACGTGGAGTTGTAGCCAAGCCAGGATCCGTTTGGCTGGCCGTATTGCCGACTACTGCCGGCTCGTTGAGAAAGCGATGGATTGTAAGGGACAGGCGCTCTCAACCAGTACAGCCCGCACTTTGCCGCTCTGCTGGCCGGCGGCTGGTAGCCTATTCAACGGGTAACTTCACTCTCGTTTCACGGGAACGCGAGTGAATATCCCGGCGAGTCGAGTTGGCTGGCGTCTTGTCCTCCGGTCCGGGTCGACTGCCCTCGTGTCTCGAAGGCAGGTTTTCGAAATGGCGTTAACTTACGCGCTCGGCTTTTCGCTGATGCACATAGCGTTCAGACGGTGAACCAAAGTAGAACGCGGCCCGCGAAACATCCGATGGCAACAGAACTTCGCCGTGGCGATCGAACCGGAAGTCTTCGAAGCCCGCAAGGCGCGCATCTTTCCGGCTCGCTGCACGTCGACCAGCGTGAATGTAGGGGTTGCGTCTTCCGGACATGCCCCTTACGGCGAACTGAGAGGGCGTCTGAGAAAGTTCAGTTAGGAGTTCACAGTGGGCCAACGCGAGCTGCGTCATATCACAGTCGAAAGCGGCCGGAAACTGATAAGCGGGCGCAACCAGATGGATGATTGGGCCATCGAACAGTTGACACCGGTTGTAAAGCAGGCTATCAAAAGCGGCCGGCGCATCCCGGTCCTGGGCGGCTACTGGATACAGTGCCAACTGAAGGACGGCGGCCTCGCGGTCGACTTAGGCCATGCGGCCGCGGGAGAAGGGCTTCTCATCAGCATGACCGTGCAGCCGGCGCGCGCCGACGAGCTGCCCGTCCTGCGCGTCCGCACGGTGGGCCTGCAGGCGCAGCTAGCAACCGGCGCTGGCAGCGAACTATACCGCCTCGCAGGTGAATTGATCGATCTGGAAAGATGCATCGCTTGGGCCTGGCTGGCCGAATACGAAAGAGGCGGAATATAATTGCGACGCAATGCTTTGGTAGTTCTTTTGGCGGCATTTGAGTGCGGTCACAATGTCGGGTAAACAAGCGAATGCAAATTCAATTTGATAATAAGAGTTTTTCCTACTTTGGGTCGAGTCTAAATTTGGGCCATTGACGTGTTCCGACCTGGTCGGGATGGGCATTGAAATGGTCGATGAAGGCTTTGCAGGCATCGAAGAGGTGGCGCATCGATTGATGGAAGTGGTTGCGTGTTACCTCTTCACGCATCCAGCGCCAGAGCTTCTCTATCGGATTGAGGTCGGGACGATAGGCAGGCAGCAGGATGAGAGTGAAGCCGAGTTTGGCGGCGGCAGCCTGAACGGCCCTTGCTCGATGCCAGCTGGCGCCGTCCCAGATGATCACGACTGTGCCCGGCTCATCGTCGAGCCATTCAGCCATGCGCTGCAAGAACTGAAACGCATGCTCTTTGTTGCAGTTGCCCTCATTCCAGATGAAACACTGTCAGGCTGCGAAATCGCAGGCGTCAAACAAGCTTATGCGATCGGAGAACAGAGCAGAGTCACTCATACGCCAGGCAATCTTGCCTTTTGCGGTCTCGGTGAAGCCCAAGTCCATGTCGCGGTGGATGTGTGCTTCATCGATATTGACCAGACAGATCTCTTGGCGCCAGAGTTGCTCATACACCCTTTGAAAACGTTCCCGGCTGCGTGACTCCTTGGCTTCCACCAACAAGACCCGCAGGTCAGCCAATGTCTGATCCCATTTTACCTTATCCGGTCGAACCATCTTGACTTCCCTTCCTTACTAAGTACGAGTCTGTCAGATGGTTCTACCACAACTCACCTATCCTAAACCGATACTCTTGATCTCATTTGTGTTCTAAATTAGAACGCTCTCTTCACGAATCCCGCTCACCCAGCCCCGCTAATGGACATCCCAGCCCTGCCTCTCACAGGTCGCTGCCCCGCCTGATCGCATCCGAACCGAACCTCTCCCGCAGCGCCTTCACCGCCTCGTTTAGCTGGTCCTCCTTGGCTCTCGCCTCCGGATCCAACGCCATATCGAAAATGCTCATCTGCCGCGCCGCCGGCGTCAAGCTGCTGCATCCAACGCCTATCAAACGCACCGCTGCCCCTTCAGCCCGGTTGGCAGCCAACAGCTCGACAGCAACCCGGTAGATTTCATCCTCGCCGTCAACAGGTTGCGATAGGGTCGTCTGACGCGTCCGCGTGCTGAAATCAGCATAGCGCAACTTCAAACTGACCGTGCGCGCCGCCAGTCCGCCGCCCCGCAACCGGGCACAAACTTGGGCCGCCTGAAGGCGCAACGCCCGTCTCAGCGTCTCCGTATCCTCCACATCCTGAACAAATGTCGTTTCCTGGCTGATCGACTTGGCCTCCCGCTCCGTTACAACGGGCCGCTGATCGATCCCCTGCGCCTGTCTCTGCAGATCCCGGCCCAGCCTGCCGAACTGCCGCGACAGCAGCTCTCCAGATGCCGCCAGCACGTCGCTCACCTTGTGAACGCCAACCGCTGCCAGGCGCGCCTTTGTGCGAGGGCCAACCCCCCACAGCGCATCCACCGGAAGCGGCGCCAGAAACTCGGCCTCCCTGCCCGGCGGCACGACCTGGATCGCCCTCGGGTAGTCCCCCGTCTGCACCGCCGCCTTCCCGACATCCGTAGCAATCTTGGCCACCAGCTTGTTCGTCGCCGCGCCAAGCGATGAGGGTAGCCCCAGGCTCTCCTCGACCTGTCTCTGCAGGTCCCGCGCCAGCTCAGACGCGTATTCCCGCCTCTCGCTTACGTCAAGAAACGCCTCATCGATCGAGAGCTGCTCCACCAGAGGGGTCACGCTCCGCAAAATCCCCATCACCTGTCCCGAAATACGGGCGTACGACCGCATGTCCGGTGGAAGAACTTGCAACGACGGACACAGACGCACCGCCTGACTCATTCCCATCGCCGAGCGTATCCCGTAATGACGCGCGGCGTAAGAACAGGAGGAGACAACCCCCCGGCTCTCAGGCCTCCCGCCGACCGCAAACGGAACCCCCTTCAGCTCCGGGCGCCGCAGTTCCTCAACTGCGCAATAGAAAGCGTCAAGATCAAAGTGCAGAATCTTGCGAATCATCCCAACAGCCCTCAGCTAACCCCCGCACGCTGCACATCCCGGCTCGCCCGTATTTTAGCACATTTGCCCTTGCCCCTTTTGGCGACTTTCCGAGAGGCCGGATATGATGTGCCCCAAGAGAAGGGAATGCCTCTCTTGGCAAGACTCTTCCTTGGACGAGCGGCAACTTTCCTCCTCGTCCACGCCTCCCCGCGAAAAGGTTGATCACATGAGGGACATGCCGCGCAGAAGTCCTTTCGCCCCAACTTCACAAGGCGGGGACGATACCGGCAATACACGCGGTACCGCCCTCATCATCAGCCTGCTGATGATAGACAGTCTGCACTATGTGTTTGCCCGCCTTGTCTTTCCCTACATCGAGCCCGCCTTGGGCGCCTTCTACATAATCGCCGTCGCCCTGGTCGAAGTCGGCTTCCTTGGCCTCATCACGCGCCGTCTGCGCCTAGATCCCCTGCGCCGCATGTGGCCCACCTTCCTCGCCATCGGAATGTGCGTGGCCGTCAGCACAAGACTCAACTACGAGGCCATGGCCTTTATCGACCCGGGCGTCGCCGCCATGGTTGGCAAAATGACAGTCCTCTTCAGCCTCGGATTCGGCCTCCTCTGGCTGGGCGAACGATTCACCTTGGTGCAGGGCGTCGGTTCCGCCATCGCTGTCGTCGGCCTTGCCGTCATCTCCTTCCAGCCCGGAGATTACCTGGGACTCGGCGCGATGATCCTCCTCCTCTCAACCTTCATCTACGCGCTGCACGCCGCCCTCACCAAACGCAATATGGGCGACGTGGACCTCCTCAACTTTTTCTTCTACCGTCTCCTCCTCACAGCGGCCTTCCTCGCCCTGTTCAATCTCGCCCGCGGCAACTTTGCCCTCCCCTCTGCCCAGGCCTTCCCAATCCTCCTGCTCGTCGGCACCGTTGACGTCGTCGTCAGCCGCTTCCTCTACTACTGGACCCTGCGCAAACTCGACATGAGCGTCTTCGCCATAGCCCTGGCTGCAAGCCCCGTTGCGGCAGTGCTCTGGTCCCAACTCCTGTTCGACGTCTTCCCAACTCCCCAGCAGCTGCTCGGCGGCCTCGCCATCCTCTGCGGCGTAGCCGTCGTCACCTCCGCGCCCGTCATCGAACGAAGGCTGCGCCGCCGCCCCAACACCGCCGACACCCCGCCCTAGGAACCTTTCAGGCCAATCTCCAATGCAGCGATCCGCCGCCGAACGCCGGCTGTGCCTGGCGAGCATCGCTTCACTGTGTTTCGGGTTTTGTACTTTGGGAATGAGTGGGGTTCAGGCTCTGAATCACATATCTGGCAAAATCGACCCGCCCTCCAGGCCCGTCTACCTTTAGCCGCGGCCGCCGATCACCACAATAAATTCGCCCAGTAGCCTCCTGTCCGCCACTGTCTCCAACAGAGAAGCCACAGTGCCCCGCTGCACCTGTTCGTGCAGCTTTGTCAAATCGTTCGCCAGCGCGGCCGGCCTGTCGCCATATACCGCCAGAGCATCGGCCAGAAATGACGCAAGCCGGTGCTGACTCTCATAGAACACCAGCGTATGAGGCGAGTCCGCGTCCAGCGCCATGAAGCGCCGTCGCGCCCCTGACTTGCGCGGCGGAAAGCCGCGAAATGTGAAACTGTGCAACGGCAGCCCGGACAGCGCAAGCGCTGTGATCAGACCTGTCGGCCCCGGTACAGCCGTGACCGGCAGCCCCTCCTCCAGCGCCCGCCGCACAGCGGTAAAACCGGGGTCTGATATTCCCGGCGTGCCTGCGTTCGTTACAACCGCGACCGAGCGACCACTCCGCAGCGCTCCGACGATCCGCTCGACCGCCTTCCGTTCATTGTGCTCGTGATAGGAAAACTGGGGAGTCTCTATCCCGTAGCGTTTCAGCAACCGCCCTGTTTTGCGCGTATCCTCCGCCGCGATGAGATCGACAGCGCGCAGCGTCTCCAGTGCCCTCAGCGAAATGTCACCAAGGTTGCCAATTGGCGTGGCCACCAGATAGAGCATATCAGCCTGTCAACCGCTTGGCCTCCGCATCCTCCCGCCCTTTCCCTGCACCCGGACGGCCGAGGTCCAAATTCACTTCCACGCGCGAAGGAAACGCCACTACTTCGCCCCGCCCGCAAACGTCTCTATCGCCGCAAACAGTCGCTCAAGGTCCGAAGGCCAAACCTCGCCCATATGCCCAACGCGAAACGCTTTGCCCTTATACGGGCCATAGCCGTCTGCGATCTGCATTTCCCGCGTGCCCAGGAACCGGTTGAGCGCGGCCACATCCACGCCCCTGCTGTTCTTCACTGTCGTCACCGTGTCCGACTCGTATCCGCGCTCCGCCATCAGACCGAAACCGTTTGCCGCCGCCCAATCGCGGCTCAGCTGCCCGCAGAATGCGTGCCGGGCATAGCGGGCCTCCAGCCCCTCAGCGAAAATCCGGTCCAGCTGTACACTTAGCGCCCGCAGCAATGAAATGGCCGGAGTGGCCGGGGTCGTGCTCCGCAGGCGGTACTTTTCCAGCTGCAGAAAATCGAAATACCAGCCGCGCCCAGTTAAAGTCGCCGCACGCGCCATCAAACGGTCGCTGACCGCGGCAAACGCCAGCCCCGGCGGCACGGCCAGCGCCTTCTGCGAAGAAGTCAGCAGCAGGTCCAGCCCCCACTCGTCAAAGGGAAGCTTCACGCCGCTGAACGAGGAAACCGCATCGACCAGAATCAGCGTCTCCGGGCTGACGCGCCGTACACACGCTGCGATCGCATCCACCGGGCTTGCGACGCCCGTGCTCGTCTCATTGTGTACCACTGTAATGGCGTCCACCGGGCCGTCCGCAAGAGCAGCCAGCAGCGCATCCTCAACCTGCGCCGGCTTCACCGCCGTACACCACGCCGCCTCCACCGCGATCGCCTCCTTGCCGCATCCGACTGACACATCATGCCATCGCTTGCTGAACGCCCCATTGACAAGATTTATCACCCGCCCGCCCACTGCATTCCGAACTGCCGCCTCCTGCAGGCCCGAACCTGAAGCCGCAACTGTGAAGACCCGCGCCCTCGTATGATAAAGCTGTTGCAACTGCTCACTGCACTTCCCGTAGAGCGACTCCAGCTCCGCGCTGCGGTGGCCGATCATCGGCGCCTCCTGCGCAGCCAGCGTTGCCGGATGCACGTCCGTCGGCCCCGGCACAAACAGCCTCTGCGGGGGTTTGTCCGCCGGCGTTATAAAGTCGGCCCTCTCCAACTTGGCCTTCGCCACACCGCCGATCACCTTTGAATCTTCAAAAGTCGCAGTCACTGAATCCAGTTTCCTCCCGTGCTTTGTTTCAACCGGGACTCGAAACAACGATTGCCCCGCTGAATGTCTCCAACCCCTCTACGCCCCAACAGCTTTCGACATAGCCCCGCCCTACGCGCCCACCGGCTCCACACAGCCCGGCTCGTCATTGCGCGGGTTGTTCACCATCCTGCTCACCGCCGACGCCTCCATCTCCTCGCCGTCGTATGGACGCATCAGATGCAGCAGGGTATCCGCCTTCTGCACGCTCGGATCAAGCCACTCATCGTAGTCCGCTGGGTCGAGAATAACCGGCATTCGATGGTGGAGCGGAGCAAGGAACCCATTCGCCTCCGTCGTCAGAAGGGTGCACGACTCGATAACCGAGCCCTCCCGCTCCCAGTGCTCCCACAACCCCGCAATGCCGAAAACGCCGCCAGACGCCAGACCGATCAGATAGGGCTGCTTGCCGTCCTTTTCCTTCTTCCACTCAAAAAACCCATCGGCGGGAACAATGCAGCGCCGGTATTTGTAAGCCGCACGGAATGAGGGTTTCTTCGCCGCCGTTTCCGAACGGGCATTGATCATCCGGCTCCCAATCTTCGGGTCCTTCGCCCAAAAGGGAATCAGACCCCAATTCAGGTACGTCGCCTCCCGCAAGCCACCGTGTGGATTCGCCCGCACCGCAAGCACCGGCTGCGTCGGCGCAATGTTGTACCTCGGCCCAGTCTGCGGCGCCTCATCCAACGCAAACAGCATTTGCAGATTCTGCGGCGATGCCCGCAGCACAAATCGCCCGCACATCCTCCACCTCCCTATCCCCTATGAATATACAATGAATTCAATAACCGGGTGTGAGCGATCTTATCGACACCCCCCCTCCTTGTCAAAAATCGCCCCCCCCCCCAGTGGCCCCCCCTTCGTCCCCGCGCCAATCGCCCCCCGCGAAAACGTGCCCCACCAGCAAATTGTGTCCATTGGCATATGCTACCCAGCCCAACGCGCTCCGCCGCTCCCCGAATCGCGCCGTCCTCCCCACCGATCCCTTGCAGGCCCGCCCCGCGGCGCCGCACTGCACTGCACTGCACTGCATTGCATTGCACTGACCACTGACCACTAACCACTGCCCTTCCCGTTTGACAGGGCAATCGCATCTAAATCTGTAGGCCGATTCAGTTGAAATTGTGGCCAGAAGAAAGCGAGAATAAGTGGAAATCACCCTGCGCTTACTGAATATCGACGGGAAGACGCCGCGGATCAGGCCCTCAGTCGGCGAG
>JAJDZJ010000040.1 GCA_022824685.1 Caldilineaceae bacterium | reverse complement strand
CTCGCCGACTGAGGGCCTGATCCGCGGCGTCTTCCCGTCGATATTCAGTAAGCGCAGGGTGATTTCCACTTATTCTCGCTTTCTTCTGGCCACAATTTCAACTGAATCGGCCTACAGATTTAGATGCGATTGCCCTGCAATCAGCCCCCTCTTCCTTGCCAAGGTCACGGAGCTTTCCGATCCATTCCTTCCACACCTGATCCGCTTGAGCACGACTACTATTGTCCCCAATATTGGCGAGCAGAAAACCCTTAAGCATGTCCGTTGGGGCCAGTGAGAGTCCACGGTCGTTCATTGTTTCGAAAATCGTATAGGCGTCATCGTCTGAGAAGGTGGTTATCTCAACCAGCTTCACTTTTTCAGTCAACCAGTCGATGAAGTAAGGAAGCGCTTGATCGCGCAACTCGTCAGGAAAGAATTCTGTAATGTCGTTGTAGCGGTTGATCAAATTCTGGACCGAGGGTGATTGATCAACGGGGTCAGGATTCTCGCCGTTAATCAGTGACTGCAGACAAGAATTCCGTTCATCTATATCGAGGTTGAAAGACTTGGCCCCAAACTTAATTGAATAAATCAAATCCGAAATGTCGGCGATAGACTCTTTGTCTTCTCGATCCTGAATGAGGCGGTCGAGATAAATCAGAAGCAATGTCAGTGAGGTCAGTCGCTGCTGGCCATCTACGATATACCGTACGTTATCCTTTTGGCTGATGATGA
The DNA here is from genome assembly GCA_022824685.1 of Caldilineaceae bacterium. GTDB lineage: Bacteria > Chloroflexota > Anaerolineae > Caldilineales > Caldilineaceae > Bin5. The sequence continues at coordinate 6,574 of JAJDZJ010000040.1, read as the reverse complement.
TGGAACCAAGAAAATATTGTCCGTAATCGGCCACTTGTGAGCGTTCGTGGCTTTCGACATAATCTAGGAGAAACCGAGTTGTCAAGTCTTCAATCAACTCTTGAACCTGTTTCGATTCCCAATTGTAATCGCGCTGATAATAGTCAATTTGATACTTCTGACTAAGAAGATAGCTCACAGATTGAGCATCACCTAGGATGTCTCGCATATCGTACGTCTCCTCACGACCGTTTGATACTAGCCTAGTACTGACTAGGCGGACGACGCCGCCGCTAAACATTCAAGCAAAAAGAGAGGATCTTCTCCTATACCTAGTGTTGATTCTAACACAGGGGTGCCTTGCCAGATATACGATCATACTCCAGACTTCTCCGAATGTATCCCAAGTTTCTTGCAGATGTGAATGATCAGAAGTGGGTTTGCGCCCGCCAGTATCGTAACCTCGCCCAGCGGACATCAGGCTGGGATACCTTCACTCCACGGCCCCGAATTAGACACGATGCGCTGTCCCCCTTATACTCACGAGAATCGTCTCCGCGCCCGAACTGCGCTTTCGTTTCCGCCAGCGAGTTGCGGACTCCTTTCCCACCCCAATGATCCCCTACGGAGCCATGCAATGACCACGGATTTCCGCTACGAACCGAACTGGGACTCGCTGCAGAACTATGAAGTGCCCCAATGGTTTATGAACGATAAGCTGGGCATCTTCATCCACTGGGGCCCCTACTCCGTTCCCGCCTTCGATAACGAATGGTATCCCCGCTTCATGTACCGGGACGAGATCTCGCGCAAGGGGCCGAACTACCACCAGCACCACACAGAGACCTGGGGGCACCCCTCCAAGTTCGGATACAAGGATTTCATTCCCCTGTTCAAAGCGGAAAACTGGGACCCGGCCCAGTGGATCGACCTGTTCCGGAAAGCCGGCGCCCGGTACATCGTGCCCGTCGCCGAACACCACGACGGCTTTCCCATGTTCGCCAGCACGCACACCCGCTGGAACGCGGCCCAGATGGGGCCCAAGCGGGATGTCTGCAAGGAGCTGGAACAGGAGACCCGCGCCGCCGGCCTCAAGTTCGGCGTCTCCAGCCACCGCGCCTTCAACTGGCGCTACTACTCCTACGCCCCGGACTTCGACACAACGGACCCCGGCCTGGAAGACCTCTACAACCCGCCCCACCCCGAAGACGCGCCCGCCAGCTGGGACTTCATACAGAACTGGTACGCGCGCACGCTTGAGATGATCGACTATTTCCGCCCGGATGTGCTCTGGTTCGACTTCGGCTGGCATTACGATGAGTTCGCGCCCTACCGCCCGCAGGTCGCCGCCTACTACTATAACCGCGCGCTGGAATGGGGCAGCGAGCCCGTCCTCCAGTATAAGGACAAGTTCCCCGACGGCGTCGCTGTCTACGATGTGGAACGGGGCAAGCTCGACGACATCCGCCCGCACTACTGGCAGACCGACACCGCGGTCAGCTACAAGGCCTGGAGCTACATCGAGAACGACGAGTTCAAGAGCGCCGCAACCATCATTCACGATCTGATCGACATCGTCAGCAAGAACGGCAACCTGCTCCTCAACGTGGGCCCGCGCGCCGACGGCGTCATCCCGGCGGAGGCGTCCCAGCTGCTGCTGGACCTGGGCGCGTGGCTGGATGTGAACGGGGAAGCGATCTACGGCACGCGCCACTGGGAGCGGTTCGGCGAGGGCGATACGGAAGTGGTGGTCGGCCATCTTACCGAGCGCAGCAATCAGCCCTTCACGGCCAAAGACGTGCGCTTTACGCAGAAGGACGGCGCCCTCTATGCCATAACGCTGGGCTGGCCCGGCAGCGAAGCCGTCATCGCCTCGCTGGGCAGCGGGTCGGCGGTCGGCGGGCGCGTCAGCGGCGTCTCGATGCTCGGCAGCGACGAGCCCGTTGCCTGGAAGCAGGACGAGAACGCGCTGACCGTCAGCACGCCCAGCCGGCGCCCGTGCGATCACGCCTATACATTCAAGATTGCGCTGCAGGGATAGCCATGCACAGGCGCCGGATCGAGCCCTCCCACGACCTGCCCCACGCATGCCAGCGCTTCCTGGATGCGCTGCGCCGGTGGGCATACGAAGCCATCGACCGCTACGCGGACGCGCCGGCGACCGATGTCCACGATCAGGGCACCTACACCACCGGCTGGGAGCCACTGCTGCGCGCCGCTCCGGACGAACGCATTCTGTGCTTTCTGCAACAGAAACGCGACCGCATCCGCGATCATTTCACCCAGACGCAGCAGTGGCGGCATGGGTACTGGCGCATGCAGGAGGCGCATCACGGCACCGAACACTACGAACTCTTCCTGGGGGCCCTGCAACGGGCCCTGCCGGACGACCGCGAGACGGCCCGGCAGCTGGACGACGCCGCCGAGCACATGGGCAACTGGTCATCCGGGACGCCGGACTGGTTCGACTGGGACCGGCGGCGTTTCCACTCGCTCTTCTTCGGCGCCGACGGGCTGCGCACGGAGCCGGGCATGGCGCTCAATACGCCGGATCTTCTGCGTTGCGTCAACATCTGCCTGCTGGCGGCGTCGAACCCGGAGACGGAGGCGGCCGGGAAGCGTTATATCGAGCTGGCGACGGTCTACGCGGGCGAATGGGCGGACGCCATCCTGGCGGGGGATGCGCTGCCGATTGCCCTGACGCCCGACGGCATTCTGTACGAGTTCAGCGCCGACGACAAAGCGCTCTACTACGCCTTCATGGGCGAAGCCCCCGACCTGCAGGCAGAGGTCGACCGGGCCGAGAATCTGCTTGGCTCCGACGCCGTCAACACATTCCTGCGCCTGTGGCAGAAGAGCGGCCAGCCCCGTTTCCGACTGGCGGCCGAGCGGCTGCTGGATCCACTGGCCGCGCAGCTGGACGACGCGGACGCCGGCGCGGCCGCCGACGCGGTGCGGTCCTATCGCCGCTGGACCGGCGACACGCGCTTCGACAAGGCGGTGCTGGATGCGGTGGCCCGTCTCGATCCCTTCGACATCACCGAAGTCGCCCTGGACACGGCGTACAAACGCCCCGCCCGCCGCGCATCGGGCGTGGGCAAACGCTCCGACGCGCCGCGCTGGCTGGAGGACGGCCGCGCGCGGCGCCACAATCCGATCACGCTGGCGGCGGCCGCGGAGATCAAGGGGGACAGCGCGCTGCACGCCCGCGCCGTAGACCTGGCCCGCGCCTACTTCCTCCTGGCGCGCGCCGCCTTTCCGGACGGCCGCGAGCACGGCTGCTCGGCGCGCTCGGTCAGCGCGATCGCACGCGGCCATGGACGCGAGAACCACGCCGGCATGACGACCGCGGCGCTTGGCCCGGCCCTGGGGTTACACCGGGAAGCGGACGTGGATGCACATCGTTACGACAGGGGCTGAATGGACAACAGGAACTGAACTGACGTAGGCCTTCGCAGAGCGGGTTACTTCTGTGCCAGGAACACCATGCCGACGCTGTCCCGCGTCAGGCTGTCTCCGGCGTAGTTGCGGGAGACCGTCGATTCCCGAAACCCGGCCTTTTCCAACATCCGTGTCACCTCCGGCGCTGTATAGGCCCGGATCTGCCAGGTCTCTTCGTGACGCCGGCCCTGGCGATACCACTGAAATTCTCTGGAAAAGATGCCGCTCAGGATGTCAAGGCTCCCCTTGTCTACGATGAAGAATCCGCCGCCGTCAAAGCTGCTGTTGCGATCGCCGTTCAGGATCAACTCGTCACGGTTCACAACGATGTCGAGGAGAAAGCGGCCGCCGCTCTTGAGAACGCGCATCACTTCAGCGAGCACCTGCTGGTTGTCCGATTCGTCATCAAAGCAACCGAACTCGCTGAGCGTAAGGGTGACAGAATCGAAGGTCGCGGTCCAGCCGGCTGGGAGGCTGCGCATGTCCCCGCGAAGCCACTCGATCTGCGCATCTGCCTGTTTCGCTGATTCCCGGGCGCGTGTCAGCATCGCGTCGCTGAGGTCGTAGCCGGTCACCTGGAAGCCGCGCAGCGCCAGCGGGATCGTCAGCCACCCGAGCCCGCAGGCCAGGTCAAGAATGCGTGCGCCTGGTTGCGGCGCCAGCAGGGCAAGGATCTGTTCCAGCTCAGGCGGGTCCGAATTCGGCTCATAGGCGGGCGGCCAGAGCCAGCTGAACTTTTCGTCGGCATAGATTCGTTGCCAGGATCGGGAGGGGATTTCCATTTGCGTTTTCCTAAGCGAGAGGGTATCTGTCCTGTCAACTGTCATTCTATCATGAAGGATTTACGCCTATGACCCCCCTGCGACTCGGCATCATCGGTTGCGGCATGATCGGCTCCGTCCACGCGCAGGCTGCCGCGGCCTCCGAACAGATTGAGCTGGCCGCGGTCGCCGATGTGGACCGGGCCTTGGCCGAAAAGGCGGCCGCGGCCCATAGGGTGGAGAAGGTCTACAACAGCGGCGCAGAGCTGCTGGCCGATCCGCAGATTGAGGCCGTGGTCCTGGCGCTGCCGGCCCTTTTTCGCGTTGAGCTGGGGCTGCAGGCCCTGCGCGGAGGCAAACATCTGCTGACGGAAAAGCCGGTGGCCCGCAGCGCCGGCGAAGTGCGCCGGCTGCTCTCTGCCCAGGGGGACCGAGTCGCGGCCTGCTGCTCCTCCCGCTTTCACTTCCTGGAATCGGCCCGGGCCGTTACCGACTATATCGTACAGGGCAGACTGGGCGCGCTGCGCCTGCTCCGCTGCCGCGCCGTCTTCCCGGCGACACCGGCGCCGGAGACGCCCCCGCCGGCCTGGCGGCTCAGCCGCGAGCTGAACGGCGGCGGCATTCTTGTCAATTGGGGCTGCTACGACCTGGACTATCTGCTCGGCATCAGCGGCTGGCGCCTGCGCCCGCAGACGGCCCTGGCGCAAAGCTGGCGCGTTCCGGCCGCCTTCGCCGATACGGTTGCGCCAGCGTCCGACGGGGAGACGCATATCGCCGGGCTGGTGCGCTGCGCCGACGGCATCGCGCTCACCTATGAGCGCGGCGAGTACGCCGCGGCGCAGGCGGAGACATCCTGGGAGGTGATCGGTGAATCCGGCTCGCTGCGCCTGCAGATGACACCGGCGCAGGCGAAGGAGATTCTGTATTTCGAAGTGAGCCGCGCGGAGGGGACAGTCTCCCGGACGTTGTGGGCGGGCAGCGACTCCTATCGCGACATCCACCGCGCGCTTCTGGAGGACTTCGCGGGCGCGATCCGCACAGGCCGCCCGCCCAAGACAACGCTGACACAGGCGCTGCTGGTGCAACAGATCACCGATGCGCTGTACCGGTCCGCGGAGACAGGGGAGGCGGTGGCGGTGAATTAGAGGGGAATAGACTTCAATGTAAAGCTGTCGAAGTTATCTCAGAACGGAATGTCATCGATCTCAATGTGACGATTTCGGCAAACCAGATATCCGTCTGATCGAAGTTCAAAGTTGAAATGCCTCTGCAAATGCGGTACGCCCCACGAAAGCCGACGGCAAAATCTGCAAACCAACTACTGACGCGGACTTATACTTGCCATAGTCGTCTGCCACATTGACTGGCGTCACATATTCAAGTTCAGCAAAAATGGAAAGGACATAGGAAATTTTGCTATCAATTCCCGGAGCGATGTGACGCATCGAAAACCCATATGTCCGCAACTGCTGCCACAGCATTGACAGTGTCTCGTATGGCAGCAGGTATTTCTGTTTCGCGGTTACGACGCGGATGCCAAGCGGATCATTAGAGACATACGCTGAAAATGGGCTCTTCTTAGCCACCGTTTTATATTCAGTTTTGGCTTCCAGTATTGACCTGATATCCTCCCACACTTCGCTAAATGGCAAACTCTGTGGCTCTGTACGCAGCCAATCACTCATCTCTTTAGGCTGCTGGTGCTCCACAAAGACATTATCTCGCTCAGGGTAGACAAATACCTCTATCGGCAAGGGTTGAAGGTACTTCTCCATCAGCGGCTGAACTTGCGAAGGGAAATCCAGCTGCCCATTGCCACAACCCAAAGGCGGGAATGCAATGCTGTGGATTCCCATGCTTGAATATGTCTCTACAAATTTCTTCAGTCCACTTTCGACATATTCCATTCTTGAAGGCTGTCGCCAGTGTCTCTTGGTTGGGAAATTCAATACCCACTTATTTGGTGACTTGTACAGCCATAAACTCCCGACATTGAAATCGCCCTTCTCACACAGTTCACGGTACTTGGCATACATGTCTGGGAAGTGGCGCTTGAACTGCAAGGCAACGCCTTTGCCCATGACGCCGACGGTATTCACTGTATTGACCAAAACCTGTGCCGGTGATTGGAACAGGTCTCCTTGAACATACAGAATCATTCTGTTGTCCTCAGTGAGTCAGGATCTTTGCATATCCGTGGGTTCACATTCATTATACTACGCATCCTACCCTCTATTGAAAATTTGTTCTGATTCACAGGGCAATCGCATCTAAATCTGTAGGCCGATTCAGTTGAAATTGTGGCCAGAAGAAAGCGAGAATAAGTGGAAATCACCCTGCGCTTACTGAATATCGACGGGAAGACGCCGCGGATCAGGCCCTCAGTCGGCGAG
>JAJDZJ010000191.1 GCA_022824685.1 Caldilineaceae bacterium | reverse complement strand
CTCGCCGACTGAGGGCCTGATCCGCGGCGTCTTCCCGTCGATATTCAGTAAGCGCAGGGTGATTTCCACTTATTCTCGCTTTCTTCTGGCCACAATTTCAACTGAATCGGCCTACAGATTTAGATGCGATTGCCCTGTGTATTGTATAGTATGGTATGAGTAATGTATGCTAAAATCCGAATGAGGGAATCGCCGGCCACCATAAGCGGCGACCGCAAGGGACGGTTCGACAACCGTCCGTTTCATTCCAATTGACCTTGGCTTCACACGCATAAATCAAGGCGGCGAAAACAGAGCCTGAATACTCTGCGTCAAACCGCAGCGCTTATTCCAAGAGATTTTATCCATCTGAATTCCCGGAGGATGACGATGACGGTAGCAGTCCCCGAGCGGCAGTTCGATGACGGCCTTACCAGCGAGTTCCCGCCGGACCTGTACGAACCAACCGGTGTTGTCACGGGTGTCGACGGCTTCGCCGGTGTGACAGACGCGCACGTGACCCAATTCCAGGAGCAGGGCTTCCTGGTCGTCGAAAACGCCTTCACAGCGCAGGAAATCCAGCTGGCGCTGGACGGGCTGTTTCACCTGTTGTCGGGCGCAGTTGACGACTTCAACGGCGTTCAATACGAGAGGGCCTCTGCAGGCGTCAATGTTGAGGAACTGCCCCTTGAGGAAAAACAGGACTATGTACGCAAGTTCATGAGCTTTGCCGACTACGACCAGCGCCTGAACAAGCTCGCGCATCACCCGCTGCTGCTGGAACTGGTTCAACGCCTGATCGGCGAGGCGCCGGTTTTGTTCCAAAGCATGGCGCTCCTGAAACCGCCCCGGCTCGGCCGCGACAAACCCTGGCACCAGGATCACGCCTACTTCCAGCTCGAACTCAATACCAGAGTCGTCGGCTGCTGGATCGCCCTCGACGAGGCCACCATCCAGAACGGCTGCATGGTCATCGCTCCAGGCAGCCACCTGCAAGGACCTGTCGTCCATTTCCGAAGGCGGGATTGGCAAATCTGTGACACGGACGTGGACAACAGCGGCGCTGTGGCCGTTCCGCTCAAGCCCGGCGGCCTTCTGCTCTTCCAGAGCCTGCTCCAACATGGAACGCCGCCCAACAGGTCCGGATCGCGCCGCCGCGCGCTCCAGTTCCACTACCGACCACAGAGCGCGCCGCTCACCACCCAGGAAGAACGACTGGCTATCTTTGGCGGTGAGGGCTTGGGGGCTGAATGCTGAGCTTAGCGCTGCGCTCTGCACTGAGTTCTGCACTGCGCTTCGCAATAGCGGGAAGGCGTGGGAGTCGAACCCACCGCAGCCGGCTCTGCGCCACCTGCCACTGATTTTGAAGACCAGGGCGTCCACCGGGACACATCCCCTCCCGCTGGCTATTGTATCGACACAACAGAACGCGGTCAAATGAAGCGGCCGCGTTCAATATGAGAGTCCAATACGCCCGACACGCAAGTCTGTTTTCCCCGAATCAGCTTGCCTCAACAAAGACATTCCAATACGGTTCGACTCTTGGTCTTGGCACTCCCCGCTTCATCTGCCAGAATCCGCGGCGTGACCATCGACCGACTATTAACGACTTTCTGATCGCCGGAACTTATAGATAGCTTCATCCCTGGCGCCCGATAACCAACGCAGCAAGCGGTCTGGATAGAATCGAATGCACTTGGCTTGTCCCGTTTGCGGGGCCCCCGTGGAGGTCACCCCGTCGTTTACACACTGCCCCAACTGTGGCACAGATGTCGCTTCGCACTACACCCCCGCGGAGATGACCCGGACAATCTACCATCGCGCCCTCGAACATTACTCGATGGGCAATGAGGTCGCCGCCCTGGAGGGCATCGACCAGGGCATCACCCTGCTGGAAGCGCCCGAACTGCACCTGCTCGCGGCGCTCATCTATCGAAAACGCGGCGAATTCAAGGAAATGCGGGAGCACGTCGCCGCCATCCCCGCCGATGACATCCTGCGCAGCGAGGGCGAGTGGCTGCTGCGCTCCCACCAGGAACAGCTCCAACTGGGACGCCGGGAAGAGGCCCGCCGAAGGGGGCGCGCCAAAGGCACGCAGCTCGCAGTCGGCAAGGCAAGCCGGCAGTTCAGCACCGAATACTACCCAGCCCCGCTTGCCAAGAAACAGGAAGCACTTAAAGCCGCCCCTAAGAAAATCCGCAGGCGCCTCCCCTGGGCGATTCCGATCGCCGCTGTCCTCCTCGGCATCATCTTCTTCCTGCCGGACTTGGGCGATCCCCTGCAGCCCGTCCTCAGGGGACTGGGCGCCATTCAGGACCAATTTGCCGACATCTACGCCTCCTTCACCAGCGACGAACCGAGCGCGGCGTCCAGCCCTGACGGCGGGCCTGACACCGGCACCCAGTTCAGCGCCGCATCCGCAGATGAATCGCCGCCGCCGCAGTCGTCCTCCGCGCAACCGACCGCTACACCCCTTCCCACACCCGCGCCAACCCAGGCCGCGTCCGTACAAGCAGCGTCGACCCCCGCCCCGACCGCCAGCGCATCCCCTGACGTCGCCGCCACCATCATCGCCGCCGCACGCGTGCAGTCCTTCGATCTGAGCGCCTTCCTCAATGAACAGGGCCGGGCGGACCTGGCCGCGCTCGGCATACAGGCCACCTGGGCCGCGGGCGCGCCCCCTGGCGAACTGATCCTGCAGGGAACTGTATCCATGGCCGCAGTGCAGACCGAGTTGTTGGCGCTGGCGGCTGAAATCGAAGGCGTGACGTCCATTGACCATAACGCCCTGGTGGTGGATCTGCCCGAAACGTACCTTGTCCGGGCGGGCGAAAACCTGCGCCACATCGCCCTGCGCTTGTACGGAGACCAGGACCGCTGGACGGAAATCTACGCTGCCAACCAGGACCTGATCGGCCAGGACCCCAATAACCTCTGGGTCGGCCTCTCGCTCACGGTTCCTCAAGGCGACGGGACCCAGGAAGAGCAACCCCAGCCATGAACCCTGAACAGCCGGGACCGCGGCGCGCCCCAGCAGCCGTAACGCTGTTCAGGAGCCATCGCCAGACACCCGCCCTGGAACCTTCGCGTCCCAGCCCGCAACGCCGCCGGCCGCCGTCCAACGCATGAAATTCGGGACGATCGACAGACGGCTACTGACAATCCTCCTCGTCGTCTTTGTTCAGATGCTGGGCGCGTCGCTCATCTTCCCTGTCCTGCCCCTCTATGCCCAGCGGGAGTTCCACCTGTCGGCGGAGCTGATCACACTCCTCTCCTCCTCATTCTTCGCCGCCCAGTTCATCTCCGGCCCCTTTGTCGGCCGCCTCTCCGACAATTACGGACGCATTCCCGTCCTCATCGTCAGCCAGGTCGGGACGGTCATCAGCTTTGTCCTTCTGGCCTTTGCCCCAAGCTTTGGCTGGCTCTTCTTTGCCCGCATCCTCGATGGCATCACCGGCGGCAATATCATCGTTGCCCAGGCGTATATCACCGACATCACCCCGCGCGAGAAGCGCACCGAGAGCCTCGGCTACATCCTCGCTGCCTTCGGCCTCGGCTTCATGTTCGGTCCTGCCCTCGGCGGCGCGCTCGCCGCAGCCTACGGCCCCGCAGTCCCCTTTCTCGTCGCCGCGGCCGCGGTCGTCCTCCTCACCTGGCACGCGCTCGATGAAACGCTCTCCGCGGAGGAACGGCGCCGCGCCCGCGCCCGCCGCGCCGGCAGCCTCACCATCAGCAGCCTGCTGGGGGGCGCTCCCTGGGCCCTGCCGCTGCTGGCCGTCCTCCTGATCGCCTTCCTCGGCCAGTTTGCGCTGGGCCTTCTGCAATCCACCTTCGCGCTCTTCGGTGAAGCCGTTCTCTTCCAGGGCGCAAGCCGCGAGGTCACCGACGTCGGCATCGGCCTCTTGCTCTCCGTTGTGGGCATCTCCCAACTGTTTACGCAGACCTACCTGCTGCGACGCCTGGCGCGGCGCTTTAGCGAAGGCCAGCTTGTCGTGATGGGCAGCATCCTTCGCATGATCGGCATGGTGGTCTACGCGCTCGTCACATCGCCCTGGCTCGGCGCCTTCGGCTCACTCTTCTTTGCCGTCGGCTACGGGCTCTCCAGTCCGCCGCTCCAATCCATGTCCACAGCGCTCGTGGCTGATCAGGACCGCGGCAGCGTACTCGGCTGGTTTCAGTCGAGCATCAATCTGTCCACGATCATCAGCACCGCGATCGCCGGCGTGATCTTCGCCCGCGGGCCGACAATGCCGTACTGGCTCGGCGCGGCCACCTCCGCTTTGGTGGTGCTGGCGATGGTCGGTATGATGCGGTGGATGCCGCATCAATCCGTCCGCGTGTCAAAGAGTTGAAACGTCTCGGCAGCATCGCAGGGCGCGAAACGGAGGAGCCCGATGGGACAGCATGACAGGCCGAACACCCCACCCCCGCCCGACCGCTACAGTCCGGTTCCGTTTGACGCGATCGCCCGCCTGCCGCAAGCCGGCGACAACGTCGCCATCGCCACCCGCCGCCTGGAAGCCGGCCTGACCATTGAGCGTGACGGCGCCCGGTTCACGCTGGGCGCCCCCATCCTCGTCGGCCACCGTTTCGCCATCGAACCGATCGCAAAGGGCCAGCCCCTGCTCTCTTGGGGTCTTCCTTTCGGTATGGCAACGCGGCCAATTGCGCCCGGCGACTATGTATGCAATGCCGGCGCGATCGAGGCGCTCAGCGGACGCTCCCTCGATTTCGCCCTCCCCCCGCAACCCAATTTCCAGGACCGGATCATCCCCTACGAGGTCGACGAAGCGGCCTTTCGCCCCGGCCGGCAGGTGGAACAGTACAAGGAGTCGCGCGCCTTCCTGGGCTTCCGCCGCGAACGCGGGCGCGGTGTCGGAACGCGCAACACGATCGTCATCATGGGGACAACCTCCAGCACCGCAGCCTTCGCCAGAAGCGTGGCGCAGACGTTGCAGCCTTCCGCCGCCGCATTCCCCGGCTTCGACGGCATCGTCGCCGTCGCCCACACCGAGGGCAGCGGCTACGAGCGGCTCAACAACCGCGACTTTGTGCTGCGCGCCCTCGCCGGCCTGATCGTGCATCCCAATGTCGGCGCAGTCCTGGCCGTGGATGCGCGCGAAACGCACCCGGCCGCCGACCGGGCCATCAGCAACGCCGAACTGGAAGCCTATCTGCGCGCCCACAATTATCCCCTGTCAGCCGTGGCGCATCGCTTCTTCACGCTCACCGGGGATTGGGAAGCCGACCTGAAAGCTGCCGCTGGGACCGTAGAGCGCTGGCTGCCCCGGGTCGCTGCCCTGTCCCGCACGCCCCAGTCCCTCGCCCACCTCAACATCGCCCTCCAGTGCGGCGGCTCCGACACCTTCTCCGGCCTCTCCGGCAATCCGCTCGCGGCCGCCGTCGCCAAAGAGATCATCCGCTACGGCGGCCGCGCCAACCTCGCCGAAACCGACGAGCTGATCGGCGCCGAAGCCTATCTCCTCCAGAACACGCGCGACCTGGCCACCGCCCAGGCCTTCCTCGACTTTGTCGCCCAGTTCAAAGAGCGGCTGGCGTGGCACGGCCAGAACGCGGAGGGCAACCCCACCGGCGGAAACAAACTGCGCGGGCTTTACAACATCGCCCTCAAGTCGATCGGCGCCGCAATCAAGCGCCACCCGGATGTGCGTCTGGATTGGGTTGTGGACTACGCGCAGCGAATGGTGAATCCCGCCCGCTACTCGGCTCCGCACGAAACACCGCCCGACCCTGCCCCCGGCTTCTACTTCATGAACACGCCGGGCAACGACCTGGAAAGCATCGCCGGCCAGGTGGCCGGCGGCTCAAATCTGATCATCTTCGTCACCGGCAACGGCTCAATCACTAACTTCCCATTCGTGCCGACCATCAAAGTGATGACGACCACGCAGCGCTTCGAGCTGCTGCCCCAGGAAATGGACGTGAACGCCGGCGCCTACCTCGATGGCGCGACCATGGACCAGCTGTGCAGCGAAACTCTCGACCTGCTCGTCGAAATCGCCTCAGGCCGCCGCAGCAAAGGCGAGCTCGCCGGCCACTCCCAAATCTCCATCTGGCGCAACTGGCAACAGCAGGACCACAGCCAGCTGCAGACCATCCTGGCGCGCCCCCGGCCGGACGGGCGGCCGCTCCCGATCCGGACGCAACCCGCTGAGGCTGGGGAGATCGCCCCGCCTCACCCGCCGGCCGCCCGCATCGGCCTCATTCTGCCCACCAGCCTCTGCTCCAGCCAGATCGCCGGCATGGCCGCGCAGCGCCTCAACCGAGCGGCCTCCCTGCCGCAGCGCGGCGAACCCGGCGCGCAGCCCCAGTTCGCCGCGCTGCCGCACACCGAGGGCTGCGGCGTCGCCTTCGCCTCAACACAGGAGATCTATGCCCGCACCATGATCGGGTACGCCACCCACCCCCTGGTCGACGCCTGCCTCTTTCTTGAGCATGGATGCGAAAAGGCCCACAACGACTACATCCATTCGCTGCTGCGCGACAGCGGTCTCGCCGAGGCCGACTTCGGCTGGGCCAGCGTGCAATTGGACGGCGGCATCGCCCGCGTCCTCGACAGAATCGAAGATTACTTCGCGGCGCATAGGGCCGCGCCGCCCCGTCCGGACGGGAGCGACCGCAGACTGTCCCTGGCGCTGCTCAGCGACGGCCCTGTCCCTGGTCCAGCCGCCGAAAGCTTCGCCCGCATCGCCCGCCGCGTCGCAGCCGCCGGCGGCGCCGTCGTCACGCCGGCCTCAGGCGGATTGATCGACGCGCCCGCATTCCCCGCAGCGCTCGGCCTGGACGCCGCCGCGTTATCGCCTTCCCTTGCCTACGGCCAGGCCGCAGAGACGCCCGGCTTCCACCTGATGGAAATGCCCACCCCCCACTGGACCGAGACACTGACCGGTCTCGGCGCCAGCGGCGCCCACCTGCTCATTGCCTATTCCGACCGGTTGAGAGCGGGCCATCCGTTCGTTCCTCTCCTGCAGCTTGCCGGCGAGCGCGCCCCCGCCGCGCCCGATCTGCGGCTCTGCCGCGATCCCCGCGCCTGGCCCCAACAGATTCTGGAGCTCGCCGCGCGCACGCTCGCCGGTGACTACCAGCCACAGAGCGCCGTCCACAATCACCTCGATTTTCAGCTCACCCGCGGCCTGTTGGGGATATCAACATAAGGGGCGCCCTGCGCGCAGGGGTTGCTGCCCGCGACAGCCGGCTGCAACCGATGGCCGTTGATCCTGTCACGCACTGTCACCCTCTGCCTCAGGCCACATTCACCGCGCAAAAGCGGGGAAGTCTCCCGGCTCTACCAGCATTCGCGCCTCGCCGCTCGCCGCGTCGAGCAGCCACAGGGAGGGCACCACTTTCGGCCCCCGCAGCGGAAAACGCCTCGTGACCAAATAACGCCCGTCAGGACTCCAGACCGGCGGCCCGTGGTCGTAAGCGGGGTCTCCGGTCAGCGCGGCCGCCTCCGTGCCGTCCGGGCGCATCCGCCAGATCTGGCTGCCGCGCGTCGCGCCCGGGCCTTCCAGCTCCTTGCGCCGAAACGCGATCCAGGCGCCGTCCGCCGACGAAACCGCCGAACTGTCGTGGACCAGCCCCCCGGCCGCGCGCGCGGCTTCGCTCAACTCGAACCGCTCTCCGCTTTCAACGTCGATCGCGATCAGATGGGTCATCCATTCATCACCGCTCTGCCTGAATTCGGTCGTATACAACCTGGGGCGCGTATTGTCCCAGTTGCACGTCTCTCCCGTCGCCGATGGATAAAAGGCCGTCTGCTCGCTCTCGTCCGCAGGTCCCGATGACAGACTGATGACCGCCAGCATCTGTTCCTCTGGCGCAACGAAACAGAGCCACTCCCCATCCACAGACCAGCGCGCATCCAGACCAAGACGCTGGCTGTCACTGAAAATCGGCGCTGTTTCGCCCGATGCCACATCCAGGAGCCAGATCCGCGGCGGGCTTAGCACGCCGGACGCAAACGCATTCACCGAACGACGTGTGTACGCCAGGTACTTGCCGTCGGATGACCAGCTCGGGCCGCTGCACGAAGCGTTCTCGCACGCCAGCAGCGGCCTCTCCTCCCCGCTGACAACATCGATCAACCGAAGATCGCTGAAGCCCATCTCCCCCAGCGCCCCGTACGCAATCAGCCTGCCATCCGGCGACGGCGCGAAATCCCACACGCTGACCTCATCCGGGGTTAAGGGTCTCGAAGCCCGCTCCGCAGCCCCCTCCTCAGCCGCAAAAGGCCATGCATGTAACTGCGCGCGTCCAACATCGTCGACCGTCTTGTAGAGCAGATAGGTTACGCCGTCGTCCCCGACAACCCGGCGGCTCTGCCCCCACAGACCCAGGAGCATCAGCGTGCACAGGCTGAGGATCGACAGTACGGTCAGATCAAAACGGCTCATATATTTTGAGAGTAGGGAGCCAGTGTAGGTTGCAGCCGCAGCGGGCCGCCTCTTACCGGCGCTTCGTCACAGGGGTCATGGATAGAGATAGGGCTGGTTGGGTTCCGCTACGACCTCCAGCTGCTCCGCCACCAGCACCGGCAGCTCAATGCCCGTGGAAGCGCCGAACCGGCCGACGACCCGCACCCACTGGCCCTCCTCCACTGCCTCTTCAGAAGACAGACCGGCCCCCAGGCTGACCGGCAGTCCGACTGCCATCGCATCCGCCGCGCAGCAGCCAACGACAAAACGGGCGAGCGTGAACTGCGCCTTCTCTGTGGCGCTGTCCAGGTAGACGAAGCCAACGACATCCGCAGTGTCGGTCTCGGCCGGCCGCTCGCCTTGGTGAAAGGCCAGAACCCAATCCAGTATCGTGCGCTCGCTGCTCTCACGCACCTGCGTAGAACGCGCCGCCGCCGGCAGCACGGAGTCCAATCCCCCAGCGCTGATCTCACGATTCTGCAGCGCGGCCACGCCCAAAGGCTTGGGCGGCACGAGCAGGCCGAGAAGAATGGGTAGGGAAATGAGCAAAAACCCCGTCCAACCCAAAGTGTGGCTGTGGTCGCGTCCGCGGTGGCGGTGATGATGGGACTGATTGTAGTCATGGTGGCGGTCCCCGTCGGCGCCGTCCGCCCCTGCCGACTCCTGGCCGGACTCCTGGAGCAGGTAGCGGTAGCTTACCCCCACCACCATTAGGCAGACCACCGCTGCCACCGTCAGCCAGTCAAACCGCTGGCTGATGTAGTAGTTGAGCGTGCCCGACGTGATGCGCGTGAACAGAAATATGCCCATCCCCAACAGAAGCAACCCTTTGAGAGCCGCCTGCACCCTGGGCAACCGCAACAGCCGGCCCGTCACGCTAGCTGAATCCTGTGCCACCTTTCACCTTTCCTGTCTTCCGCCGTCTATCCATCAAACACCAACCTGCACGTTCCAGAAAACACCGATTACCGCAACCAGCGCCAGCGGCAGCAGGATCAAATACAGGACCGTCCGTCTCCGAAAGACCCCCAGAAACAGCAGTGAGCTCTTGATGTCCACCATCGGCCCGAACACGAGAAAGCCAAACAGCGAGCCCGTCGTAAAGGCGTTGCTGAAGGCCAGCGCGATAAACGCGTCCACCGTCGAGCAGACCGACAGAATGTATGCCAGCGCCATCATTACAAAGACGGAGATCACCGGCCCCTGACCAACGGCCAGCAGTGTGGACTGGGGAACGACAGTCTGCATCGCCGCCGCCAGCATCGCGCCCGCAATCAGATAGCGCCCCATGTCCAGAAAATCATCGCCCGCCAGCACCAGCGCTTGCCAGAAGCCCGGGCGCGCGCCGCCCTGTTCGTGACGTTGTTCGTGATCGCGCTCATGACCGTAGCCGCGAACATCACGGTCATCGAATTGTGCGAGATAGTCACTATCGCTGGGTCCTGCAAGCGTCTCAGGCAGCAGAATCTCACGCGGGCGGGCCAAATGAAAGATCAGCCCAACCGTAAACGCCACCAAAATGCTGAACACAACCCGCCCCCACAGCACAGGACCCCAACCAAAGGACGCATAGGTGCTGAAGATCACCACCGGATTGATCACAGGCGCGGCCAGCAAAAAAGCAATGCCCACCGGCAGCGGCAGCCCCTTCCCGTACAGCCGCCGCGTCACCGGCACCACGCCGCACTCGCACACGGGAAATACAAACCCCAACCCCGCGCCGGCAAGCGCCGCCAGCAGAGGATGATTCGGTATGTAGCGTTCCACCATCGCATCGTTCACATACACGGCGATGATGCCCGACACGATCGAGCCCGCAATCAGAAACGGCGCGGCTTCAATAAACAGGCTCAGGAATATCGTGACAAACGTCTGGAACCGCTCCGCCGCAAAAAAACGGGCCTGCGGTGTGTTCATGCTGCTGACCAGCACCACGACCAGCGCAAACACGAGAAACGCCGCAACCCCCCAGCGCGGACGCCGAATCCCTCGGTTCTCGATTCCCTCTGCGGCTGCCTGTGGCAGCGGTGTTATCTGACTCATCCCGTATCTCGTGGGTGGCATCCCCTGCGAACCGGGCGCCCCCAACTTTCCTCGGCCAAACTCGTTTGGCCGCAACCCGCCTATACGCAATCCTGAGTGAGCCCTGTCCGCCAGGATCGCGCACGCCTCGCCGCCTCAGCCCACTCACTGACCGCGGACTTCCTCACCCTCCCGGCGATCTCCAATCTTACTGTAGACCCCCCATTCTGCCAATCCACAGCCTTTTCTGACGGATGCAGTCCGGATTTGGAGTAACCATGGGAAGCGGCACTGCTCACCTCGGCGTGAATTCCCACAGGCAGCCCGAAACCTGCGCCCCTTCTGCCCCGCCCTTCCCCCCGCCCTTCTCCCGCCCTTCCCCCGCCCTTCCCCCGCCCTTCCCCTGCCCTTCCCCCGCCCTTCCCCCGCCCTTCCCCCGCCCTTCCCCCGCCCTTCCCCCGCCCTTCCCCCGCCCTTCCCC
>JAJDZJ010000087.1 GCA_022824685.1 Caldilineaceae bacterium | reverse complement strand
CGCAACGTCTCAATTATCGAGAGACTTTCTTGATACAACTTCTCAAAATTCTCTCGCCCTGTTTCCGTGGCTTCGCTCACATTCCCTACTCTATCGCAGCCAACATAAGATTCGCAATAGCTTTCTGTTTGCCTTGCCTTTGCTCTCGTTCTTCTTATCCTTAGCCTGAGTAGTTACCATTTTTCAGTTATCTCGATGGGGGGAGAGCCGGGCAGAAGCGGATTGTACCGTACTTCCAGGATACCTGACTCTGGGCAAAAAAAGGGCATCCTTCACAACAGAATCTCCGGGGACCTCTCCAAACTGCTCCAAGTACTCATCAACGGTATCGGGACGGAGTTGATTGCCGAGCGGCATAGAGGCGCCACCGCCTACGGTAATGAGACATGCTTCTCCTTCAGGTTGTGCAGAGCTCACTTCCATTTCGGTCAAAGCTTCTTCCAGCACCTATATGCGCTGTTCCATAGCCTCCAGTGCCTGCGTATCTTCCAGAACCGCTACTCTTTCCGTGAGGTTGGCGAGGGCTCCGTCCAGATTTTCAAGCGTGATTCCGGCCAGCCTTTCACGCGGGATTAAGCCTTGCGCCAACAGCGCGCCAGGCACGATTGAGGCCAGTACTGCAACGAAGATCAGAAAGCGTTTCATGTGTGTTCCTTCCTTGTGTCCGGCCAAAAGTCTTACTCCGCATAATGTAGCGTAATATTGCCAAGGCACCGGCGGGTGTTAACGTTGGCACAGGGGCCGTCTGCGGTCCGCTGTGCGCGCTGGTCGGTTGTGGAGTGCTCTCTGCTTCTGGCAGCTGCGGGCGTTTGCCGCGGCCGCTGGCCGGGGCTGAACCTGAGCACATGGGCGGCACCATTGCCGGCGCCATCCGGGAGTCCAATGCCGGCCATATCCTGTGCTCCAGGGTGTCAAGGACAGGATGATTTTGGCTGCATGCATCCGGCACCCGTCATCATTTGGACAGTCTTTTCCAAACGTCAACGGAATTCAGTAGTCGTCAGAGAAGTCGGGCTGGAGTTGGAGGGCTTGGTTATAGTTGGCGATGGTGTTCCGGGGTTGGCCTATGTTGAGCTTGGCACGAATCCGACTGTGGTAGGCGCGGGCATTGCCGGGTTGGAGTTGGAGGGCCTGGTCATAGTCGACGATGGCCTCCTGGTATTGACCAAGGTGGGCCTTGGCATGGCCCCGACTGACGTAGGCGTGGGCATTGCCGGGTTGGAGTTGGAGGGCCTGGTCGTAGTCGGCGATGGCATCCTGGTATTGACCAAGGTGGGCCTTGGCATGGCCCCGCAAGATGTAGGCACTGGCTTTGTCGGGTTGGAGTTGGAGGGCCTGGTCGTAGTCGGCGATGGCCTCCTGGTGTTGACCAAAGTGGGCCTTGGCATGGCCCCGAGAGAAGTAGGCGCCGGCATAGTCAGGCTGGAGTTGGATGGCCTGGCTGTAGCCGGCGATGGCGTCCCGGTATTGACCTCGGCGCAACTTGGCATGACCCCGAACGATGTAGGCGGCGGCATAGTCAGGCTGCAGCTGGAGGGCCTGGTCCAAGTCGGCGTAGGCGTCCTGATATTGGTTAAGCCCGGCCTTGGCATTGGCCCGCCCGGCGTAGGCGTGGACATTGTCGGGTTGGAGTTGGAGGGCCTGGCTATAGTCGGCGACGGCGTCCTGGTATTGACCTAGACAGACCTTTGCATCGCCTCGATAGGCATAGGCGTCGGCGAAGTCAGGCTGCAGCTGGATAGCCTGGTCCAAGTCGGCGACGGCCTCCTCATATTGATCAAGAATAAGCTTGGCAACGCCCCGGAAGAAGGTGGCGCCGGCGAAGTCGGGCCGCAACTGGAGTGCCTGGTCATAGTCGGCGATGGCGTCCTGGTATTGACCAAGCATAAACCTGGCAAAGCCTCGATGGTCGTAGGCGTGGGCTTTGCCGGGTTGGAGCTGGAGGGCCTGGTCATAGTCGGCGACGGCCTCCTGGTATTGACCACGGTCGCCCTTGGCATTACCCCGGCTGATGTAGGCGTCGGCATTGTCCTGACTGAAGTAGGCGCCGGCATTGTTCGTCCAGACATAGGTGGCGAGTGCAGTACACGCCACGGCAACCGCCAGGAACCCACCCCATTTCTTGAGAGCGCGCATCATATTCGGCGTCCCGTGTCGTCGCTGTGTGGACAGCGTCTTTCCGCCATGTGTCCACGCAACAGTTCCCACCCGGTCGTGGGGAGATTGCGCGAAGTATCATACACATACCGGTTGGCGGCGTCAATCTCGCTGGCGAACGGGGCAGTTGCGCCCAGCCGGCCGTCATGAAGCTATCAGTTGAGGCAGCCCGCGGCGCTGCCGGCAGCAAGCAAAGCGCAGCCTCGCCGGCCGTATCTTGCGCTCTCTACTGTTCTGACTCGAAAGATTGTGCCAGGCTGCCGGCTGAACTCGCGGCCGTCGGGAGGGCGTATGCGGCAGTCTGTGCGCTCTGGTCGGTCCTGGCGTGCTCTCCGTTCCTGGAAGCTGCAGGCGTCTGCCGCGGATGCCGGCTGGCGCAGGCCTAGGTGACGACCCAGAGACGTAGACAAAATTGGGACCGAAACCGGGCACATGGCCGGCACCAATGCCGGCGGCATCAGGGTGTTCACTGCCGGCCGCAAGCGTTGTCCGTCCTTCGCAGCTGTGCGGTGGTAGAGCTCCTGCCGGCTCTGTGCGATTGCCGGCTGCTCTCCCGTGAGGTCGTCGAGTGGTGTTGCGGCGGTCTGCCGCCGCCCGGTAAAGGTCCCTCCCCGGCAGTTTGGGGAGAGGGCCTTTACCGGCTCTCCCTGGGTGCCGCGGACAATGGGCGGCGCCGTGTGCAAGCGCTGCGTTGCTTCTGTGTCTGTTCGTGTGGATGGACCTGTGGGTGAACGGTGAAACGTGCTCTGTCGTTACTCATACCGCAAGGCTTCTGCCGGATAGATGCGCGACGCCTGCCATGCGGGCAGAATGGTCGTCAGCAGCGAGAACAGCCAGGCCGCCAGCCACATGCCGGCGATGGGCAGCCAAGGGGTCGGAAAGGTCTGCTGCGTGGCAAAGTCATACAGTTGGCCAATTGTCTTGTCACCCAATATCAAGCCCGTTATGCCCCCTATTAGTATGCCGGTAAGGGCGATAAAGTTTGCCTCCAGCACGAAAAGCAACGCCACAGTGCCCGATGGGTATCCGATCCCCCGCAACACGCCGATCTGCTGCCGGCGCTCAACCACCGTGCGACTGCTGATAACGCCCAGCCCGGCGATGCCGACAACTAACCCCAGGGCCAGAAAACCCTGGAATAATGCCAGCAACCCGCGCAATATAGCTTGACCCACCGCGAACTGTTCGGAGAGAGAAGTCACATTCAGGCCGCTGCTCAGCATGGCCCGTTCCAGCGCACGCGCCGTTTCGCCAACGGCGGCGTCCGGCGCTACTTTGGCATAAAAAAGATCGGGGCGCACGGGTTCTCCGTTGAGAATGTCCAGTACGCGGCGATTCATTTGCATGCTGCCCTCAGCCAGCATCTCGTCATCTTCGAGCACGCCGATGATCTGCACGGTGTGCGTAACTCCCTCAGCAGCAGTCGCGTCAGTCGGTCTGCTGACTGAGGCTTCGACCTGGAATATACCAATTGAGAATCCCGTGCCAGAGGTTGTCCCGTTGGACTGCGAACTGAGTTCAACCATCACGCGGGGCAGCGTACCGCCCTCCTTCAGATGGAAACCGTGTAACTTCATGCCCCTCTGCCTGCGTGCAGATTCATCACGCTCATCCGTGTCTGATCTATCAACAGGTCCGCCGGCTGAGTTTTCCGGTGGGTTCTCCACCCATATGGACGTGACCACTGCCACGTCATCCCGCTCGGCCAGTGCTTGCCAGATCTCCTCGTCGCTATCATATCCTTCGGCTCGCATCTGGAAACCATAGTGCTGCGCAGCCTGCGTCGTATAGCCCTCATCGATGCCAGTCATCTCCATAGTCGTAGAGATGTCAATTCCCTCGCTCTTCGGTTCAAGTTGGCGCGCAGTTATGCCCATGCGGGCCACAGTACCCAACACAGCTACCTGCTCGCTAGGGAAATCCGACCGCGTCGCCGCCTCGTCATTTATGTCGGTCACCGGGTCGAAGAAGCTGAGCAGACTTGGGGACAGGACAATGTCAAAGCCGGCCGTGCGCTCCTCACTTGGCTCGGAAACCACCTCCGTCGCCCGGATGACAACACTCATCTGGGTCACCGCCGTAATCACCATCGCAAACAGCAGCATTGCCGTTCCCGTCCGGAAGCGATTGCTCAGCGGGTAGGCCACCGCCGTTTTCGGAACAGGGGTCAGCGGCCCGATTC
This sequence comes from Caldilineaceae bacterium, assembly GCA_022824685.1. Lineage (GTDB taxonomy): Bacteria > Chloroflexota > Anaerolineae > Caldilineales > Caldilineaceae > Bin5. The sequence goes on along the minus strand of JAJDZJ010000087.1, from coordinate 18,600 downwards.
CGCCGACCAGACGCACGAACAGCCCCGCCAAACTGTCCGCGTTGAACATCACTACCATGATCGCGCCGATGATGATCAGCGCCCCGCTCAAAGCCAAGAAGAAGGGAGAAAAGCCTGGATCGTGGTCTAACCATGGGAGATCTTTGTCCAATATCGCGTCCCAGGGCACGCCCCAAATGGCCAGCAACCCTACGCCAATGACGGTGTACACCACGCGCTGGCGTAATTCAGTTCGCTCCCGCGTCCATTTGCGGCTCGCCCATCCGGCCCCCCAACAGATACCAACCAGAAGAAGAGTCGCGCCGATGAAGGCGACAGTCTGGCCTTGCAGCTGTCCCTGCCAGACCAGATATGCCCCACTGCTGAGCAAGAACACCAGCGACGAAAACCGTAGAACAAGCCCGAGACATCCTTGTTTCTTCCCAACCGTTGTGTCCGGCAAATTGCGGATGGCGGCGATAATGTTGAGGCGGCTCACGTTCCATGAAGCGATCGTTACCACGGCGAATGTAAAGATAACGCCAAGGCAGTAGGCGATGATAAGCGAGGTCGGCACGGCGTGCCAGTGGAAGCGGAAGGGCAGGGACGAACTGGCCAGCCTTTGACCAATGTTGGATAGGAGGACGCTCAGAAATTCAATCATGCCATATGAAACCAGCAGACCGAGGCCAAGTCCCACCAGCGCCGCGGCCAGGTCGTAGACCATTCCTTCGGTGACAAACATCTGGACGAGGTGGATGCGCCTCATCCCGACAGCGCGTGCGATTCCCAGTTCGCTGCGTCGTTCCGCGGCCATCATCACAAAGATCAGAAAGATCAGGAGCACGCCGGCGAAGATCGAAAGGATGCCGAAGCTGGAAAAGAGGGAGCCAAAGGCGACGCCGCCTACCTCGGCCACATTCGTAACGAACTGTTTACTCAACGGCCTCAGCACCTCGAAATCACGAATATTCGCCAGAGTTGCCCGTATAGCCCGTTGATTTTCGCTCCCCAAAGGTAGAGAAACCAGCCACTCCTGGACCGCCTCGCTGCTGAGTGCGGATCGTACTTCCGCGCCTACCTCAGGCTCCTGCGGTTCGAAAACAGCGGCAGCCAGCACGTCTACATCCGACTCAAAGCTCGTCACCTGCGACTGAATGCCGACGAATTCAAACAGGAACTCCGGCGTGCCAGTGTCTGCGGTGAGCGGATTGACCGGAACAACCGCTTCCTTGCGGATGACTTCAGCCACCTCCGGCTTGCGCAGAATCTCCAGCAGCGCTGCCAGATGCGCTTCGTTGAGCGACAACATTCGCAACCGGTCGCTCACCGCAGAGGTGTGGACCATTCCCTCGACCTCATCGCCCGTGTTGGAAATCAGAATATTGTTAACCCGGTCCGGCATGAAAAGCAGCTTCTGCGCCTCATCCTTGTTCATCACCACCACCGGCAAGATCGTGCCCAGGGGGCCGGACTCTTCAACTACCGCTCTCACCTGATATGGAACGGGAATCGGCCCGATAAAGATCTCCAGCAGGTCGCCCGCCCGCGCATCGAGTTGCTGCGCGCCCAATCGGTTCAGGTAGACTTCCCCCTGACGAAGTTGAAGTCCGAATTGACCGAGCCTTTCGTCCACATCCTGGCCCAACGTGTTCAAGTTTATTGCGCTCAGCGCCTCAGTGACGGCGATGAGTAACTCCTCTCCGTCGGGAAGGTCGAAGCCGAGCATGGGCAGTGTGGGGATGGTGATCGGCGCGTCCGGGTCCAGATTGAACTGCGCCAGATACTCGTCGCTGATCCCCAATCCTTCCAGACTGATCGTTTCGATCCCCTCCTCATCCAGCATCGACGTATCAATGCCGAGATCGCGCAGAGTTTGTACCGGAACCGCCAGTTGCCGCAGCGTAAAAGTAGGCCCTTTTTCGGCCAGCATCTGTGCGCCGATCGCGCCTACTACCAGCGCGGCCTCGGTCAGGCCGACATCCTCCACACCGAAGGTAGCGCCAAGTTCGTGTGCCGTTTCTCCGGTCCGCTCCCACAACCCAGCCAGTTCGACGACTACGTCGCCTACGCCGGACCGCAAGTCACTTGTATGAACAGGCCTGCCATCCACATCGTGCAGGCCGAAGTCGGTAGCATAATTTTCATCGACCGCGAACATAAACCCTAGCGGTTCACTCTGGCCCGTGCTGACATTACGTACAATCGTCGGGAAGAGGATCGAGCCGGCCATGCCGTCGATGAGGGGATACGACGCGGTTTCCGCCCGCAACTGCTCAAGACGCTGCTCGGAAATGCCCGGCAGCCCCTCATCAAGGAGAGCCATCAATGAATTCAGGTCGCCGGCTGTTAACGCGTTGAGAAGATCGGCGCTCTGCGGGCTGCCAGCCTCCTCCGGGTCGATGCTCTCACCACCGGCCAGTTTGAGCAGGTCTGGCAAAAAGGGCGGCGAAATCACTTGGTCGATCTGTCCGTAGGCGTCTATCGTCTGGCGTGTGGCCGTGTGGTCTACCGTGTCGCCCAGGCTGAGCGCCGACACGATGATCATCGTGCTCAGCGTGAGACCAAGCACGATCAGCGCCGACTGCATAGGCCGACGCGGTATATTTCGAAAGCCAAGTTTGCCAATGATCGGGTTTCGCAGAGAGATGAGCGCCACGCCGGCCACTATCAGACCGAGGGCCACTGCAAAGTAGAGAGCGACGGAGTCGAGGGAGCTATTCATCGTCTACGATCTCCCCGTCCTCCATGCGCACGATGCGTTCGCACAATGCCGCAACCTGCGGATCGTGGGTGACGATGACAAAGGTCTGTCCCCGCTCCTTGTTCAGACGCTGCATTAACGCCAGCACCTCGGTCGAGCTGCCCACGTCCAGATTGCCGGTCGGCTCGTCCGCCCACACCAGCGCCGGATGATTCACGAGCGCGCGGGCAATCGTTACCCGCTGGTTCTGTCCGCCGGAGAGCTGCATCGGCCGGTGGGAGGCCCGGTCGGCCAACCCGACGCTGTCCAGGCTCTCGAGCGCCCGCTTACGCGCCCGTGCCGGCCGCACCCCGCTCACAAGCAGGGGCATTTCCACGTTCTCGACCGCGGATATCACCGGCAGCAGGTTGAAGGACTGGAAGACGAACCCCATACGCCGGGCGCGGTAGTCCGTGCGCCTGCGGTCATTCATTTTGGCCAGCGAAGTGCCCTCAATTGTCACTTCGCCGCCGTCGAAGCTGTCCAGGCCGGAAAGCGTGTTCAGAAGAGTCGTTTTGCCGCAGCCGGACGGTCCCACTATTGCAACCATCTCGCCTGTCCCGATCGTCAGGTCCACCCCGCGCAGCGCGTGGACCTCGATTTCGCCGCTGCGAAATGTCTTGTGAATCTGACTGGCGACCACAATCGGCGCCCGTTCTCTCTCTGTCGCGTGATCAGTCTGCTCGTTTTCCTCAGCCGGTTCCTGTGGCATGCGTTGTTCCGCCTTTGTGGTTGTCTGGTTCATGGCAGTCGGTTCCGTTTTGAGTATGGATACGCGATGTACGACGAAGAGAAGGAGAATCTATCGATCGTCTTCCTCTAAGCGAGTGTTGCATGTCGCACTCGCTGCAAAGAAAAGCGCGACCGATCCATGTCAACTGTACGTCTCTCTCGACTCAGCGGTTGCGCTTTGCTGGCGGGGTGTTGGCGTTGGCACAGGGGGCTGCGGCCGGCGCAGGCTTAGGCGGCGATTTGGACACGTGGGCGAAACCGGGACAAAAACTGGTCACATGGCCGGCTGCCTTCGAAGGCGTGCGGTCGTGTATCTGGCCTGCGGGCTGGCGATTGACCGGCATTGAGGCGACACGTGGGCTTGGGGGCTGTCAGCCTGACCTGCAAGCCGGCCTTCCCTGAGTGCCGGCTGCGAGCTCGTCTTTGCGGCATCTGTACTGGTCGCGCTCCAAGACAGCCAGAATCGCAAGGTCCTATAGGTACCCCTTGCCCATTTTAGAGCCTTAGAACGCCTCCAGTGCGGAAAAATATTCGCCGGCAGACCCAAGATCGGCCGTATTCCGCATTTTGGGGCGTTTCAGCTCTAAGATGCGGTTCTTTATCAAGAATCGCCTTCGCATTGTGTCGGCCGCTGTGTCGCTTTGCCATACGCTCGGGCGCTAGAGCACAGTTTCCGGCGGTTTTTTCTCCGCCGCGCCTTTCTTTTTTCGGTAGAAGTAGGTTCGCTCTTTCGGACCTGAGGGGGGCTTCCACTTTCTGGCGGGGAACATGGGGAATATGTAGATGCGTACTAACCACCAGATTACAAGAGCGGCGGGGATTGAGACGCAAACAATGGCTCCGATTTCGCGATCGAGGATACGCTGAGTAAGTTCGATTCCACCCATGGACCCCTCCTGTGATCTGGTGGTTTCATGGTGCCCGGGGGAAGGCGGCCATAGGCTGAATTCTTATCCGTATTACTCTACATTATGCGCCCTGGGCAAATAAAAGGCGACCGGGCCGGCGGGGTGTTGACGCTGGCAATGGGGGGCGTCTGTGGTCCGCTGTGCGCCCTGGTCGGTTCTGGCGTCCTCCCCGCTCCTGGAAGCTGCGGCCGACGGGCATATAGCAGGCGCCGGCCAGCGCAGGCCTAGACGCCGGTCCAAACACCTACACAAGACAGGGATTGAACCTGGACACGTGGCCGGGCCTAATTTCAGTGCCATCCGAAGTGTACACAGCGGCCGCAAGCGTGTAGGTCTTTCGCGGCTGTGCGGTGGTCGAGCTCGTGCCGGCTCTGTGCGAATGTCGGCTGCTTTCTCTGAAGGTGGCGCGTGGGGTGTTGCGGCGGTCTGCCGCCGCCCGGGAAAGGACCCTCCCCGGCAGTTTGGGGAGAGGGCCTTTCCCGGCTTTCCCTGAGTGCCGGCTCGGTCAGTGGGGCGACATTCGGGGTTGTGTATGCACAAGCGCCCACGGCGCTGCCGGCAGCAAGCAAAGCGCAGCCTCGCCGGCTGAACTCGCGGCCGTCGGGGGGCGGTGTGCGTTCTGGCTGGTTTACGGATAGGCGGTCCTGGTTGAGCAGGTCGTTGCTGTGTATGTGCTCGGGGGCACAGGATAGACGGACGAAGGCTGCTATGCGACCTGTCCATTCGTCTTCGACAGTAGAGCTGTGATCAGACAGGGTGGATAGCCGTTGGCTGTGGCCACTTTTGCGTCTGCGATGCGTTCGTGTGTGTCCATGTCGTCTCCCTGTGCGTGTGTGGGCCCCGTGGATCCCCTGTGAGGTATCGTTTTGCCCCGCTGAAGAAATTGGTTCGATCTTGACGGTTTACTTGATACCGGGTCATGTGTCGGCGGGAATTCAAGATTTTTTGAAGGGCATTTTATCAGACTGCGGAGATCGCGGCGATGCGCTGACAGCCACGGCCTACACTCAGGGCGATTGCATCCGATTGGGTCAAGACTCCGCGTCGCTACCTGACTCGAGCCTAACTCCAAGAAAGACGCCGAGAACTGTGTATATCCCACGAAGGGCGCCTTTCGTGGGATATGTTGGTGCTCAGATTCAGATGCGATTGCCCTGGCTCTCCAACCCCCACCTTTGGAAAGTTGACACAATATTGGTACAGAAAAAAGCAAGAATAACATAGGAGCGACATTTTAAAGGAGTATACTGTACTCATTTGGCGTTTATGGTGGTGGTCCTACAGACCGTCATCCTGTAAAGCGCATGGATGGCTTCAGCTCAACAGAAGGTGCCGGCACCCTTCTCTCCGCGGCGGCTGGTAGCAGGTTGACCACGACAGCCTGACCAGCGCCATTCCTGACGTCAGTTTCGGTTCTGCGCATGGTTTTCGACGTGGCTCTACAAGAACTGCCTCAACTAAGAGAGCAATCAACGGGCTTCAAGAACTGAAAGAGTCCCGGATGCCGACCTTCACTCCGCCTGTCTGGTCCCATTTCCGCATTTACCAGGCGCAGTTGTCCCTGTTTTTCGTTCTCGGCGTTGTTGTTGCCGTTCTTCTCTATCCTTCCAAAGAGACCGGCCAATCATTCGCGGTTGAGTATGTTTATTCCAGCTTCGTTTACGGAGAGATTCTGTTGCCGCCCACCGTCGGCTGGCTCGCCTCCGGCATCATGCTGCGCGATCCGTTTCAGGAGGTGGTTCTGACGACGCCCTACTCGCAGGCGCGGCTGACTCTTGAACGGCTGTTCTTGCTGCTTGTGGCCGCGTTGCTTGCGTGGCTGGCTGTTCTTTTCTTCATCTGGCAACTGGCAGGGCAGCCGCAGATCAATCTGTTGAAGTTGGGGCTGGGGAGTCTGCCGGTGATGTTGTTGTTTGGCGCGACAGGTCTTTGGAGCGGTTTGCGCCTGCGCGCCTGGGTTGGCGGCGGCTTCTGCGTAACGCTGCTATGGGGAAGCGGTCTGGTCTTCCGTCATGCCTGGTTGGGCCTTCCTCTGTTTTACCCATTCCTGACCTATTTTTCCGCGGAGCATAGCGAGCATCCGGCCTGGTGGGCCAACCGGCTGCTCCTTTGCGTCGTTTCCGGTGTTCTCATTGGCGACGCATGCCGCCTCGTCAACAACGAGGAGTTGCTGCTGTCCGCAGGCAGAGAAGACGCATGAGACTGTTCATCGATGTGACCATCGCGCAAGCCACCCTTTTTGCCCGGCGTCCCGCCTTTGTAATCTATGCGGTTCTGATGCTGGTCCTGACGGGTGCCGTGATCTTCACTGACAACCTGAGCGGCGGCACCGGCATGCTGGTCGTCCGCATCAGCAACAACATTCTGTTTTTCCAACTGCCGTTGCTGGCTCTGCTCATCAGCCCGTTGATCGTCCAGAATAAAGGGCCGCGCAAAGACTGGTTGTGGACAACCTCCCTGGAGCTGCCCCTCCTGTTTCTCGGCCAGTTTGTCGGTGTGGCCCTGGTTCTGTGTGTCACGCTGGCTCTCACCGGCTTTCTCGCGCTGGCGTTTCTGACGATTGCGGGAACGGTTCCCGCAGGCAATATTGTATCGCTTTACGGTTACTATCTGCTATTGCTCCTCCCGGTCACGCTTGCCGCCGGCGGCGCGGTCATTGCCCTGGCGCTGCTGGTGCGCAACACCTATGTGGTAACGGCGGCCGTTGCCGGCGTCAGCGCGCTCACCTGGTTGGGCCTGTTCATGCCCACGGCTACGTTGCTGACGCCGCTGAACTTCACCTTGCTGACGTTGGACCTGAGTCTGGTGGCCGGATTGGGGGCAGAGCGTCCCTTGCTGCTCTCTTTCCTTCTGTTTTATTTGGGCTGCATCCCGCTTCTGCTGATCCTGGCCATGGCCGGCCATACGCGGCTGGACCGCAGAAGCGGCTGGTCCCCCAAATGGCGGCGCGGCTTTGCCGGTCTGGCGCTGCTGGCTGTCGTCGCAGCAGGCGGGACCTGGCAATATTATTCGGTCAACGCCACGCAGCGCCTGGTTCCCCCACCCGCGGCCGAACAGGTCGACGTATGGGAGGTGGTCAACGTAGAGCAGTCCGTCATACTCAATGGCCGGATTTTGGTGGCTTCCACAAAAATGAGCCTGAAGAACAAATCCGACGCGGCTCATGATTCAGTTGAACTGTCATTGAATCCCGGTTTACGCATAGGGGAGGCAACTGTTGACGGGAAACCGGTTTCCCATCAACGAGCTGGCGAGTTGATTCGTCTTGAAGACTTACCCTCGCCCGTACCGGCTAATGAACGCATTGTATTGGAATTGAGGTACGCAGGCGTCCCTGTTCTGCTGAGAGAAGATTACACACCAGCCTCAAACATAAAGGGGAACGATCCGGTTTCAATTCAACAGAGCTACGTCAGTTTTGTAAGTGAACGTGCCTTACAATGGATGCGCGACAGCGATTGGCTGGCATGGCCCTTGTCTTCCGGTCCGCACGTCGCCGGAAACGCCCATAAACTCCGAATCTCTTTCAACAACTGGGACGGCCCCGTTCTGACATCGGGGGCAGTCAACGCACAGGACAGTGGAGTCGATATCTACAAGTGGGACAAGCCCCCGCAGTTCCTGGTGGCCAGAGGCGTGTACAGACACAGTTCCTCTGCGGAAGGCGATACCTGGGTAGGCAAGCTGAGTACTGAGCAGACAACAACAACCGCGCGGAAGCTGCTGCGACTGCGCCGCGCCTTGGGCGAGTGGCTCGAGCCCTCTCCCCCCGCAGCGTACCAGGCGGTTGAACTACCGTATGTCCAGGGCATAGTTACAGGGGGAGCACTCCTTGGATTCCCCAATGATATTGAAAGCAGCTTCTCTAATTCTTCGTCATCTGTGACTGTCTCTGATTCATCCTCCGGAGCTCCACCTGAAATCAAGACTGTGCATACACCGGCAGCCGCTTCTGCGTTGAATCTTGCAGTTGAAGTAGGCCGCGCGTGGCTTTCGGATGCGGTTCTCTGGCCCAGAAATGAGTTGACCAGGTCCGGCAACCTGCGAAGCTTTGGTGTAACGTGTGACCTCCCTGATGACACTGGAAACCAGGAATGCGTACGGGAGAGTTTAGGGGGCATAAATCCGCAGGCGCCAGACGGTCGTTGGAGCGAGGAATCAGAGTCTCAGTCGGATGTAGCGCCTCTCCTGCAGGCTTTTGCGGTTGTCGTTGCTCACGAGCTTGTGCTGACTGTGGCAGGAGAGCAGGCGTTTATTGAGGAGGAACTCTCCAAATGGAATGGCATAGCCCTTCCTGACTTGGAAAGCCGCGGCAACACCAGCTCCTTTATGCCTGAGTTCCTTTTGCCGGAGCAACTTCCTATAGGCACCTGGACAATACGCCACAACTGCCAGCTTGCCCATTTCGTCGTTGCGCTCAACGGGTTCAAATCCCAATTGGAGCGCGACGCCCTGGCCGATCTGATCGCCGCGCTGGCGCAAGCGCATCCCCCGGGCGGCGACCCCATTACTGAAGAAGCGGTGCGACGGATTCTGCGAGCCAGTTTCGGCTATGAGTTGCCTCCCTCCGAGATGTCGTGCTCACCCGGGGAGGCGAGAACGTCCGCCCGATGAGTGGCAGGTGACAGGCCCTTATCAACTACTGCACGCAGATTTGCTACAGAGTCTGTCCTCGATTTGAGCCGGTGTGAACACGATGAACATTACAGTTGACGACCTGACCAAAGTCTACCGCTCGCGGTTCTACCGCACACACACGGTTGCCCTCGATCATCTTTCCCTTACCATTGAAAAGGGGATGTTCGGCCTGCTTGGACCGAATGGCGCCGGCAAGACAACCCTGATGCGGGTGCTGGCCACTTTGTTACAGCCCACTAGCGGCGCTGCATACGTGGGCGACTGGAAGGTCGATGACCGCAACCAGAAATGGGAGATCCGCGCACGGCTTGGCTATCTGCCACAAGAGGTCCAGATGTACGATAATCTGTCCGCACGCGAGTTTCTGGCCTTTGTGGCTGCCTTGAAGCGTGTTCCGGCAGAAGATCGCGGCCGACAGATCGGGAGGATGCTGGAGTTGACCGGATTGAGCGACGCGGCGGGCCGCAAGATCAGGGCCTATTCTGGAGGCATGAAGCGGCGGTTAGGCGTGGCTCAGGCGCTTATCGGCAACCCCCAAGTCCTCATCGTTGACGAACCGACCGCCGGCCTGGATCCCCAGGAACGGGTGCGCTTCCGCAATCTTCTCGTCGAGCTGGCTCAGGAGCGGCTGGTGCTGTTGTCCTCCCATATCACGGAAGACATCGCCCAGACCTGCTCGCGTCTCGCGGTGCTCGACCACGGGCAGCTGCGCTTTCACGGCAGTATCCAGACGTTACTGCAGACGACGGCGGGGCGCGTTTGGGAGTTCACGACAGTTGATTACGCAGTGCAGGATCGAGAGGATTTGCGGGTGGTTGCCATCACCCACACGGAACAGGGAACCCACTATCGAGTTCTGACAGAAGAAAAACCCACTGCGGATGCGGTCCCAGCTTCCCCGACTGTTGAGGACGCCTACCTCTGGCTGATTCGATCGCGCAACACGTGACTTCCGATCACTTGCCGCTCACACCAGCTTTGGCTGATTCGCAGCTCTTCGCGTTGACAACACTGTGTCCGGCCGTGGCTGCGCTAAGCGGGGCGGTGTTCGGCGACTTGACGGAGCCGGCGTCCCGCACTCGCTGGGTGAGAGACTGCGAGAAGAGAGTGAAGAGGAGTGAGAAAACTGTTGGCGCTAGCGATGGTCTCTCGTGCATTCGTGTGTGTCCAGACTGTCTCACAGTGAACGTATGGGCCGCGTGAATCGCATGTGAAGGAGCGTCTTGTCCCGCCGGATTATTGGCCGGAGCTTAGCAGGTATCCTAATGTCGTTCATGAGTCGGCGGAAACAAAGAACTCGTTGAATGGCAACTTTTCAGGCTGCGGAGATTGCGGTGGTGCGTTTACGGCCACGGCCTACACGGCAAGGCACGCCGGAAAGTCAAAAGGGCATAATCCACTCTGCGGTCGGTCTCGTGGGCTTGTGGCGATACCGCACCACGGTACAAACATCGGAGGCAGGTCAAGGGTGCGAAAGCGCACTTTGAACAACCACGGATCAGTATGGACGGTTCAAATGCTGTCACTTCTGCGGCCCTTTTTGCTCTTTCAATCTGCGGCCAACACGAGCGCGGTTGTAGTACCAACTCTCTATTGATTGTCACGAGAGTTGGCGAGCGTTTATGAGCGTCCATGAGCAGTTCCTAACTTTCAATTGAGAATCACAAGCGTCTACATGCGTTCATGAGCGCTTCCAAACTTATGCTTGACTGTCACGAGAGTTGACGAGCGTTCATGAGCGTTTTTTTGCTTTCATTTGAGATTCACGAGCGTCTACAAGCGTTCGTGAGCGTCTACATACTATTGCTTGGGAATCATGAGTGTTTGCGAGCGTATAAGTGCGCTTAAGTGCGCTCACCTGACACTCACCAGTGTTTGCTTGCGTTCACGAGCGTTCACTTGCGAATCATAAGGGTTTGAGAGGGTTTCGGCGGCAGTGGCTTGCCTGCAGGTCAGTTATAGCGACAGTGGCGCCGTCATGCGTCGGGCGAAGGATCTGCCGAGCGGGGCTTGGCGGCGCGCTTCCACTACTTCAGACTTTGAAATGTCCGCCTTGTCCGCCTAGAAAATGTTTTGAGCTGGCTTGCGTCTTTGCCGACTCGGTGTCAACGAGTGTCCGGAGGTAGTTAGCACCCCGGTGGCGATTCTTGGGGCACTCGTTCGCGCCGGCCCGAAGCGGCGCGAAACGATAGAGCCCGGAGAAGCGCGGGAAACTGTCTTGTACAAGGGCTGATGGAGCCAGACCCAGTCAGCTTGACGTTGAAGGCACAAAACCGGCCTGCTTTTGGGCAATTCGGAGCCGTGGGCTATAATCCCCGAATGCCCGGCTCTGGCGCGCTGCGCCTCGTTCAGCCGCAGAGAGTGTTACGGAGCCGGCGCCGCACCCTGACAGGAGAACCGAATGCTGGCGGAACTGTCCAACACAATCGCGACCCTCATTGGGATTTTTGTCGCCCTGCTGGGCGCATTCCTCTTTGCCTTTTGGATCGCGATGGGGATCTGGACGTTCAATGATATTCGCAGCCGGACGAGAGACTGGCTCGCCATCGTTCTCGCAAGTCTGCTGGTTCTGGTTTTTCCGCTCGTCGGGCTGGTCCTATACATCATGGTGAGGCCGAGAGATACGCTGGCCGATGTCTTTGACCGTGCCCTGGAAGAGGAGTCTCTGCTGCGGGAGTTAGAGGCTACGCTCTCCTGCTACAGTTGCGGTTTGCCAGTCCAGGAGAGTTGGAACTTCTGCTCGAACTGTCATAGCCAGCTGCGGTTTGCATGCGCCAGTTGCGGCAAGGCGATGCGGCACGAATGGAGCATCTGCGTACACTGCGGGGCGGACCAGCTCGAACAAGGGCCAATGGGTGGAGAAGGGCAGATCAACTCCGGAAACCGGCCGGACGTCTCCGCTGCTGAAGCAAACGCGGCGCGCATGGAGGTCGAGACACGTTTCCGGCCCTCGCAGGAATCTTCGTCGAGAAGATAGTAACCCCTCGAATCATCAGCCTACATTCTCTTGCTGCTGCCCAAGTTTCGGGGCGCTTCCCGATCAGCGTCGCCGTTGCGGGCAGGGTCAGCTTCTCCCCCGTCTCGCCGATGGAGCGGACATTCGCGTCCAGGGCGCCGGCATCTCTCCGACGGGGACCTCGATCAGAACCGGCAAGTCAGAGTTCAAAGAGTCAGACAGCGCTTCCTGAAGGGCTTGCGGCGATCCCACACGCATCCCGCGTGCGCCGAAGGACTCGGCAAAGGCGACGAAATCCGGGTTCTGCAGTTCGCTTGCAATGATGCGCCCGCCGTATCGTTCCTTCTGCATTCTGCGTACGTTGCCATAGGCGTCATCATTGAAGACCACGGTTACTGTGTTTATCTGATGCTTCACCGCTGTTGCCAGTTCGGTCGCTGCAAACAGGAAGCCGCCGTCCCCGGTAACGCTGATCACCGGGCGGTCCGGGGCCGCGATTTTCGCGCCGAGGGCCGTCGCGAAGCCCCAGCCCAACGTCCCTTGATAGTTGGCGCTAAGGTATGTACGAGGCTGGTAGACCGGCATCGTGATGCGGCTGACATAGCCGATCTGTGTAATCTCCTCAACGTAAATCCCATTATCCGGCAAAGCTTCGCGAATGGCGCGCACAAAGCCCATCTGCGGCTGAACTGACTCGTAAATGGATTCCATCTCGTCGTGGAGGGCCAACATCTCCACTCTTCGAGAGGGGCGTTTGGCATCCCGCTGGCCAAGCGCTGCCAGCAGCGCCCGCAGCGCGTCACGGCAGTCGGCATGGATTGCAATTTCGGGCGGCCCGAACCGGTCCAGCTCTTGGCGGTCGATGTCTACGCGAACCAACCGCATCTGATCTGGTTTCCCCCACTGCATTAGCGGGGTTGACAAGCGAGTGCCGATAGCGACGGCCGCGTCGGCCTGCTCCCACAGGCGGGGTCCGGCCCCATAGGTATGGCTGAAGGGGTGACGGCTCGTCAGAACGCCGCGGCCGCTTGCGCTGGCAATGACCAGCGCCTGCAGCGTCTCGGCAAGAGCCCGGACCTCTTCCCCTGCGTCCATTGCGCCGCCGCCTACCAGAATCACTGGCTTTTGCGCGTGCGACAGAAGCAGCGCGGCCTCTTCAATGGCGTCAAGGTCTACTTCGGGGCGCCACAGCTCCAACTGAACCGCGTCCCCGGCCATCTCGGCTTTGCCGGAAAGGACGTCCAGCGGCAATTCGAGCCCGACGGGGCGCGGCCGGTCTGAATGCATGGCGCTGAGGACTTCGGCCAGCCTAACAGGCACTTCTGCCGGGTCACTTATGCGGCGGGCCCGTTTTGTAAGCGAGCGCATGATCCCCAGCTGATCGGGAATCTCGTGCAACATGCCATAGCCCCGGCCTATCTGATCCGTACGGATCTGGCCGGTGAGGCACAGAACCGGCGCGTTTGTGGCGTATGCGGTCGAAAGAGCCGCGGTTGTATTGAGGAAACCGGGTCCAGGCACGACCACATAGACTCCGGTCCTGCCGGAGGCAAGCGCATAGCCCAGCGCCATATAGGCAGCGCCCTGTTCGTGTCGCGTATGGATGACTCGCATTCGGTCACGAGCATCGTAGGCGGCCGTATAGAAGTAGTCGTTCTGGACGCCAGGCAGGCCGAAAATCGTGTCGATGCCGTAAGCGAGAAGCCCTTCAACAAGAGCCTCGCCGCCGGTTCTGGTTGTCGTCATCCGTTGCATATCCTCGTCTGGGCTAATGCGCCACCGATCCATCGGAATGGAAGCTGCCGAAGATTCTCTTGGGCTGATAGGGGAAGTTTCCCAGCTTGTCTTCGTCGATCTCGAGTCCGATTCCGGGCCTGTCCGATACGAGCAGATATCCCCCCTGCCGCTCAACAGGATGGTCGACAATCTCGTTGTAAGCGTCAGCGAAAGGATGGCTCTCCATCAGCACGTAATTTGGAATGGCGGCATCGAGTTGACAGAATGCGGCGATGTTGACAGGGCTGCCCATCAAGTGGGGAAACACGCCCACAAAGGCGGATTCGGCGATGGCCGCAATCTTCTTGACCTGGGTGAACCCGCCGGCCAGGGACAGGTCGGGCCGGATGAGGCTGACGATCTTGCGGTCGACCAGGTCCTTGAACTGAAAGATGTTGTAGAAGCGTTCGCCGGTCGCCATCGGCAAGGGGACGGTTCTGGCGATGTACTCCATCGCCTCCAGACTTTCCGGGGCAAGTGGATCTTCGTAGTAGAGGATGCGGAAAGGCAGCAGTTCACGGGCCAGAACGATCGCCTCCTCCGGCCGCAGATTGCGGTGGATTTCAAGTCCCAGGTCGATGTTCGGGCCGACCGCCTCACGCACAGCCGCGACCAAGGCGACGGCCTCGCCAATCACCTGGGAAGGTGTCTTGCCTTCAAAGCCGGGAAGAAAGGGCGACATGCGCAGGGACAGATAGCCAGCCCCTACCTGCTCCTGAGCGCTGGCCGCACACTCTTTGGCGCTTGCGCCAACAACATTGGCAAAGACCTTTATCTTGTCGCGCACACGTCCGCCGAGCAGCTGATGCACCGGCTGGCCCGCGGCCTGCCCGGCAATGTCCCACAGGGCGATGTCGATCGCGCTGAGCGCGGCGCTGAGCGCGGCGCCCATAAAGTGCGCATCGCGGCTAACCGTCTGGAAATGGTGCTCAATTCGGGCGGCGTCCTTGCCCGCATAGTAGTCACCCAACTCAAGGATAGCCCGGTGGACCATTCCATGATGCGCCCAGAGTCCCGCCTCGCCGTTGCCAACGATGCCCTGGTCGGTATAGACGCGCACCAGGAGGAACCTGTCTACTAGGAAAGGCGTGATTCTCTCGATTTTCATAGGGTTTTCTCTCACAGAGCGGCAGATGCTGGCACCGTTGAGGAAGCGCTTATTGCGTCATTGAGCGGCAACCCGGTAGAGATGGCTGCGGCCGGACTGCGCCGAGTTGTACAGGATCTGGCTGCCGTCCAGGCTCCAGAGACAGTGGGGATGGGTGCCGCGATGGGAGTTGTGATCACAGTGGGGCCCAAAGGCGGCAATGTGCTCGACGCACTGCGTATTGAGATCAACCAGAATCACGCCTTTTTTGTCCCAGGTGGTTATCTTGCTGCCGTCGGGGCTGGCGATGGGATGTCCGCCCAGTGGCTGGTCGATGACAACGTCCTTGCCGGAGCCGTCGAAGTTGATCATGTAGAGCCGCGGCTCGTCCTGCTGCCCTTCGTCGGTGTGGATGCGATAACCGGAGTAGAGAACCTTTGTCCCTTCCGCGGTCCAGCTGTGGTGGTGGCCAAAGAATGTGAGCCAGCGGCGCTCGCTGCCGTCGCGGCTGACAATATAGATGCTGCGGCGGAAGGGGCTTTTCCAGGGCGAAAGGTCGTCGGGTGTCGACTTGATCCACATTGCGACGAGCATGTGCCTGGCGTCAGGCGTCCACTTGGTGTTGCCAACGGTCATCTGGTCGATGTGGAAGAGGTCGTTATTCGGAGTCATCTCATAGAGAGATTCGGTGGAGGCGATGAGGGTGAGGTCGTCGTCATCCTGGGGCCGGGAGCCGGTGTCTGAACGCAGCGTATAGACGCCTCGCGGCAGATTTGTGTTGATGTCGTTGGTCGTCCAGCTGATCAGCCCGCCGTCGGGGCTGATTTGACGAATGCCGCCTTCCATTTTACGCAGCAGTTTGCCGCCGTCCGGTCCGAGACGGTTCCACTCGGCGTCGACCACACTGACCTCCCCGGGCGACGAGTAGTAGAACACTTCACATTTGGCGGGATGCCAGACAGGGTATGCGCCTGTATGGGTGTTGTAGAAGGCGTTCTCGGCCAGGAGTCGCAGCTCGTACGTCTCCAGATCCATGAGGTAGAGTCGGCCGTTGTTGGTGGCGAACGTATCGCGGTGGGCTTCCGTTACGTCATTTGGGTTGGCGGCGGAGAAGACCATGTAGCGACCGTCCGGCGACCAGGGAGAGATGTCGTAGTAGGTGTGCAGATCGGCCATGGGGCTGCTGGTGAGCTGCTCGATCGTGCGGCCAGTATGCTGGTCAACATAGGTGGCGCGTTCCGGGTGGCATCTTTGGACTGAGGTCATAGAACTGTTCCTTTTTCTGATCCGGGACGAGACTTGACGAAGTTCCGACGAACTGTGAATTCTGCCGCCGGGCGGGCCATCCCCACGCCAAGCGGCAACGCCGAGCAGCGTGCCACGGGGCATCCCCCCAGTGGGAGAACGCCCCGCGTTGCGTGTCTCATCCTGCGGCGCAGGCTACCGCATTCAAGATAACTGGTGCCATTTCGACTGCCAGCAGGTATTCACCGGGGGCCTAGCTGTGGCTCGCCGGATCGTCCCAGTAAAAGGTATGAACCTGCACCAGGCCGCCGTGCGATGTCGGATTGCTCAGCGGATAGACATAGTCGGGATCGAGACCGCGCAGGCCGTTCACCACGATCAGAGGGTTAGGAATCTGACCAAGATAGCCGATCTGCGGCAGCTCCTCCGCCCAGACGTCCAGAATCTGGAAGAAGAGCTCATTGCGCCGGGCCTCGTCCGGCTCGACCAGGATCTCGTCCCACAGGTTCCACATCGTTCGAATCCAGTGTCCTTCGGGCGGTTCTTCGGCCACCGGGTGCGAGGGATCCAGACGCCAGCGGCCCCAAGCCTCGCCCCAAGGCCGGTCGAGACCGGTGCCAAGGAAGAATGCAGGGTCGACCAGCGGCAGGAGGGAACGTCCGCTGCCCCAGAATGCGGCGTCGATTTCGTTGGCTCCCCAGTGCTCCTCGTAGAGCGATCGCTCGATCCCCTTGTAGGTGGCCTTGATCCCTACTTCGGCCAGATAGCCGATGATAATCTGGACTGCGTCCTCGTCCGGTGAACCAGGCTGGGCCGTACCTTCGACCACGAAACTGATCGTTTCCCCGCTGCCGTCCGGATAGACTCGGAAACCGTCACCATCCTTTTCCGCGTAGCCGGCGTCGTCGAGCAGCTGGTTGGCGCGGTCCGGATCGTACTCGATGTGGGCGTTTGCCTGCTTCGGATAGGACTGCGGCGACTGTTCCAACGGGCTGTACTGCCTGGGCGTGTAGAGCCCCTCGAAGGCCAGCTCGTTGAGCGTCTCCCGGTCCACAGCCAGCGACATGGCAATGCGCACGTCACGGTTCTGGAAGAACTCGCGCAGCCTGGGCTTTTGCACAGTCTGGTTAGGCGTCAAGCAGACGTGCTGGTCGCCGGCGCCTAGCTGGACGCGATAGCCGCCGCCGTCCTCGTTTTCCTTGTAGAGCGTGAAGTTGGCCGCGCTGACGTGCCGCTGCTGATAGTCGACTTCTCCATTGATGATCCGCAGGTCGAATACATCGTTGGTATCGAACAGCCTGTGGCGAATCGCGTCGATGTAAGGCAGCTGGTTTCCGTCCGGGTCTACCTGCCAGAAGAAGGGATTCCGACCCATCAGGAAGAGTTCCTCCGACAGGGGGTTCGTGGCAGTGAATGAGTAAAGACTGGGCAACTCAGGATTGAGATACCACCAGTTTCGATCCGAGAAGAGAGCTGTCCAGGTGTCGAAACCGCTGTCGGCAACTGCTGCTTCAAGCGCTTCCTTGTCATCTGTGGTTTCTATGTGGAAT
Source organism: Caldilineaceae bacterium (assembly GCA_022824685.1). Lineage (GTDB taxonomy): Bacteria > Chloroflexota > Anaerolineae > Caldilineales > Caldilineaceae > Bin5. The sequence continues at coordinate 986 of JAJDZJ010000087.1, read as the reverse complement.
TGGGACACATAGTGATGGGGAGCAAACAGGTCCCTTGTCAGGGGAGCCACACGGTCCAGAAACATTGGATTGGGGTGGGCGAAAGAAAACACAACCGTGTGTTTGTCGGGAAACTCCATCGTCATCGGCGTGCGCTCGGGGCCGGTCACCCAGTTGCGGCCAACCGCGGGTGTCAGCTCCTTGTTGAGCATCACATTTTCCTGCCACCAGGCGAAATTATCGGAATCGAAGGTAGCCCCGTCCGACCATTTCATGCCTTCGCGCAGGTGGAAAGTCCAGACCGTGGCGTCGTCATTCGCTTCCCACGACTCGGCAATATTCGGCCGGAGCGACAGCTCAGGCGTATACCAGGTCAACCCCTGCCGCGCCAGCTTCGTCGGCCCCCAGCGATCGGATACGCCCTTGAAGCCGCGGCGCATGGTTCCGCCGTAGTGGCCGATGCCCTCCATGCCTTCGAGGACGAGCGGGTTGGCGGGGAGCCGTTCATCGATTGGCGGCAGGTCTCCTTCTGCCACCATCTCGGCCAACATCGGCGCTTCACTGTAGCCGCCGGGTGAAGCAGCCGGCGCGGCAGGCGCTTCGCTGGCAGTTTCGGCTGCGGGGGCCGGCATATCCTCGGCCGCGGGCTCGCCTTCGCCGCCGGCGCACGCCGCGGCAACCACTCCTGCAGCGCCCAACGCGCTCAGATGGAGAAACCTCCTGCGGCTGAGATCTCCCTGACGAGATTCAAGCTTTTTCATACCGTCTTCTCCTTTGTCAGTTGTCAAAACACAAACAGAGATTGTAGCGAGGCAACGCAATTGTACTTCAGGCCGGGTGGCCGGTCAAGAGAGTTTGGCCACATGGGCAGGGCAATCGCATCTAAATCTGTAGGCCGATTCAGTTGAAATTGTGGCCAGAAGAAAGCGAGAATAAGTGGAAATCACCCTGCGCTTACTGAATATCGACGGGAAGACGCCGCGGATCAGGCCCTCAGTCGGCGAGAT
>JAJDZJ010000008.1 GCA_022824685.1 Caldilineaceae bacterium | reverse complement strand
TCTCGCCGACTGAGGGCCTGATCCGCGGCGTCTTCCCGTCGATATTCAGTAAGCGCAGGGTGATTTCCACTTATTCTCGCTTTCTTCTGGCCACAATTTCAACTGAATCGGCCTACAGATTTAGATGCGATTGCCCTGCGTCTGCTGGCCGCCCCATCCCGCCGATGGCGCAACCCGTGCTAAAATAGGTGTCTGCCGCTCCCGATAGCCGTCCGGGCGCGAAGCAGTGGCAGCAATGCCGGCGGTCGAAGTCCCCGCCTCACCAAAACATAAGGAGATTGTAACGTGACAGATCGCGACTCAGCAAAACAGACCCGCCCCCATCAGGCCGCAACCGCGCTGTCGAGAGTGGCGGTCGTGGTCGTGGCCGCCTACATCGCCGCGCAGATGGCGGCCGACATCGCCAGCCTGAAGATCGGCGTCATCGCCGGCCTCGCCGTCGACATGGGCGCCTTCGTCTATCCCGTAACCTTCACCCTGCGCGATCTCGTCCACAAGACACTCGGCAAGCGCAACGCCCAGCTTCTCATCATCGCCGCGGCCGTCATCAACCTGGGCATGGTCCTCTACCTGATGTGGGCCGCCGCGGTACCCAGCGACCCGACCTCGTTCGGGGGCGCCGAGTTCAGCGCCATCTTCGCCCCGCTATGGCGCATCGTCTGCGCCTCCATCATCGCCGAACTGGTCAGCGAGATGGTTGACACCGAGATCTACCACCTCTTCGTCAGCCGCGTCACCACCCGTTTCCAGTGGCTGCGCGTCCTCGTCAGCAACTCCGTCAGCGTCCCCATCGACAACCTGCTCTTCGTCCTCATCGCCTTTTCGCCCCTCCCCTTCCTCGGCGCGCAGCTCGTCGACTCCTGGGCCGCCGCCTGGGAGATCTTCCTCTTCAACCTGCTTGTCAAATACGGGGTGACCCTGGTCAGCATGCCGCTCATCTATCTGACGCCGGACAGGGATTGGGCCCGGCAACGCCAAGACCCGCGATGACGCGGTTCTGAACTGCACTCCATCAACACCTATCCTGAAAATCCATCTAAATCCTGCAAATCTTGCTCCAACACCCAGGGACACGTCCGCCAACCCCCTACCATTTCCCAAGACTGCCACCTTCGATGCACCTCCTGGGCACACGCTCGGAAGCGCGCAGCGGGCTGGCCGGGGGCATTATTTTCATGGACGTGTTGATGGGCATGGCGAGAACGGACTCCTGAGCTTGTCGAGGAGCGCGTCAAGCTCTTTCAGTATCCGCTCCTCTTCCGGCAGAGTGACGGCCAAACGGCCTGCCATCGCACCGATCAGTTGCCGGGTCAAGAGTAGAGCCTCCACGACTTCCTTATCTCTCCTTGCAAGGCGCTCAATCTCTTTTTGTGCCTCTTCAGGGTCAAAATCTATATGGGTATCTCCCTGCGCTTTTCCTGCCGGCCGGCATTGCCTCATCCGCCTGCTTCCGGGCGCATTCGGCAATATCCCGGTTGTGGTGGGCGTCGTCGGGGGTGGAAAACGATCTCACGCGCAGTCGCTACGACAGCGGCCGGAACCGTCGGCGCGCTTGAGTTGAAGATGCCGCCTGCCGTGAGCCAAACGTCTCTCTCCGCCCGGTGAGCCACTTCCCGGCACTTCCCCAAAATTCCAGTATACAGTGCCCATATGTAACCAGCGTGTCACCCCCGCCCATTTCTTTGCCGTCACCATGCCTATATTGCAACAAATTGCCTCCAGCCCGGCAGAATGGCGGCCAGCGCCCCGCTCCGCAAACGCGAACACAATAGACCAGCAAATTGTGGGGTCAAGCTCTAGCACCGCCCCTTGCCTCCCCCATCTTGAGCCGGACTAATATAACCGCCAACCGTTCCTCCTGAATCATGAACAGTTTGGCACCAACATTGAAAACTGGCATAACACTGACATAATTCCCCCAAAAATCTCATAAGAAATACATATCCAAGGTGTATGCTGATAGATATATGCTCGGAGGGCTATCCATTCGGCGTGCCCACCAGGAAAGCACAGATCGTCAGGTTGAACATCAGGTCTCTTCTGACGGCTCTGGCCGATAGCAGAAACGCGTTCCACTCCGAAGCCGACTTTCAGCACGCCCTGGCATGGCATATCCACCAGAAAATGCCGGAAATCCAAATCCGGCTGGAGCGTATGCGTAATGAGACGGGGTTGCGCAAGGCCGGACATGCGGCGCCGCTGACCAACGACCATAAGGCCCTGAGGGTTCCCTCTTTTCGGAACCCTCAGGGCGCCAGTCAGACCAGGAGACCCCCAAGGGATCAAACATCATTCAACAGGCAATTTGAGCAAGGAGGTTCAAATGCAGAAGCAACCCGTTTTTCTTAGCCTGCTCCTCGTCGCGGTCTTGATGCTGGCCGCATGCGTCGCCGCGCCGCCGGCTGCGGAAGCGCCCGCAGAAGAGGCTGCGATGGAAGAGGCGCCTGCCGACATGGGCGGCAAGGTCATCGTCGAAGCGGGCGGGATGATCCGCATCGGCGGCTCCTTCGCCCTCACCGGTCCGGTCCCCGACCCCGGCCTCGACATCCGCCGCGGCGCCGAACTGGCCGTCGATGACCTCAACTCCGCCGGCGGACTCGAAGGCTTCCTGTTCGAGCTGGTAGCCGAAGACGGCGCCTGCGACGGCACCCAGGGAACCAACGTCGGCAACAAGTTCGCCGCCGACGAGACCATCGTCGCCGTCACCGGCGGCACCTGCTCCGGCGAGACCTTCGGCCTCATGCCGATCCTGCAGGAGGCGCGCATCCCCTTCGTCAGCCCCAGCGCCACCAACCCGGACATCACCTCCGCCGGCTGCGACGTCTGCAACCGCGTCGCCCTCAGCGACGCCCTCCAGGGCGCCGTCGATGCCGGCTTTGTCTTCAATGATCTGGGCTTCACCAGCGTCGCCGTCGTCCACGACAACTCCGACTACGGCAAGGGCCTGGCCGAAATCTTCCAGAACAACATCACGGGGTTGGGGGCCGAAGTAACCGGCTTCGAAGGCGTCCAGGTAGGCGATACCGACTTCCGTGCCATGCTGGCCAGGGTTGGCGCCAGTGGACCCCAGGCCGTCTTCTTTGCCGGATACTCCACCGAGGCCGGCCTCATCGCCCAGCAGATGACCGAAACCCCCGGCCTTGAGGACACTGCCTTCATGAGCGTTGACGGCGCCTACACGCAGCAATATCTTGAAGCCGCCGGCGACGCCGCCGAAGGCGCCTACATCTCCTTCGTGGCCGGCGCCGATTCCGAAGCGATGAACGCCGAATTCGACGCCAAGTACCTGGAGAAATACGGCGTCAGCCCCGATGATCTCGGCCCCTTCCACGCCCAGAGCTACGACTCCGTCAAGCTGATCGCCGTCGCCCTGGCGGCCGTCGCCGCGGTCGACGAGAACGGCAACCTCGTAATCGACCGCGAGGCACTGATCGACGCCATCCGCTCCGTCGATGCTTTCGCCGGCCTCACCGGCACGATCAAATGCGACAGCATCGGCGAATGCGGCGCCGGCGGCGTACAGATCTTCCAGGTCACCGACGGCGCCTTCGTTCAGGTCGCCGGCTTCGGTATGGAGTAAACCTAGACACAATCAGGAGGGAGAACCTCTTCGTTCTCCCTCCCCATACCCCGATACCCGCCCCCCGCATGGCACACACGCACGCCTGGCGCCTTGAGCGCAGACAGCCGGCGCCAGACGGCCGGACCGCCCTGAACCTCCTCCCGCAGGCTTCCGGCGCATGGCCGCGGAGATTCACGGTAGCGGGAACTCTGATCGCGGAAAAGGGGAGGAGAAAAGCGCAAGAGCCAACGATTCCCGGCTCATACCACACTTTTGTCATGTTAATCAGGAGGCTGCAGGAGGAAGACCCGGGCGCCGGTCGCAAGGCGCTGAAACGGCGCATCTCAATCCGGACGCGTCGGCAGCTGTTCGAAGACCGCTTCAATGTGGTGATGCACAAGATACGACAAAAAGTGGGCAAGGCGTGACGACCGAAAATTTAGGAAACGATCACGTTGACGTGCCAGAGCCGAACGAACGCGCTGCAACGGCAGTGTACGCGGGAAGCAGGGTCTGTGGCCGATTTTCATCCGGGTGGGAGGTCTTCCTGGCGAGATTTTCCCGCCTTGCGGGGCCGGCCGGGGGCAGCATGCCGCCAAGTGGGAATAGGTCGGTTCGTTCTGGATCGGCTGGCTAAGTTGAAGGTTTCCAAATTTCAGGTCCGACCGGTAGGGGAAGGAAGAGTGGGCACGTCATATTCGGGGCAACCCATTGATTAACCAGCCTCTTCCTCCATACTTCAGGCGCAGAGGACCATCCCGTCCGCCGGCCGCCCTCCCGCTCCTGCTCCTGCTCGCTCTGCTGTTGTCTGCGTGTCGCGACAGACGAGCCGCGCCCGCCGCGGCAACCCTGTCCGCGCCCGCCGCCCGCGCCGCAACCTCTTCGCCGGACCGGCCGCCATCGCCCCCAAACAGCCCCGCGCCCCATCCCCGCCCGACCGCAGAACCTGCAAGGCCGGCATCCCTGCTCGATCAGGCCGCTTATCTTCACCGCATCGGAGACTACAACCAGGAGCAAAGGCTGCTGCAAGGGCTGCTGGCCGATCTCCCTACAGAGCCTGCCCAGGGGCGGCAGACCCCCGACGCCTCCCGCACGCAGGAACGCGCCGCAATCCTCTACCGGCTCGCCTTGGCCTATCTGGCTGCCGACAATCCGCAACAGGCGCTGGACGCGCTCGAGCAACTCCGGGGCATGGGCGACGCCCTGGCCGCTGGTGCGATCACGCTGCCGTCCGCAAGCGCAGAAACGGTGGCGCAGCTTCTGATCAACAGCCTCTTCCTGCGCGGCGAAGCGTTGGCCGGCATCGACCGCTTCACCGACGCCGCGGCCGCCTACCGCGCTTTCCTTGCACAGCGTCCCCAGCTCTCCGGTGTCGTCGAGGAGCGCATCGCCGACGCGCTCCTCGCGCTCGACGAACATGCGCAGGCCGCCAACGCGCTGCGCCGGGCTGCCGCCAAAGCAATAACCGCAGACGAAGAAGCGCGCCTCCTCGAGCGTCTGGCAGCCGTTCTCGAAGGCATGGGCCGCTGGGACGAGGCCGCCTCCATCTACGATGAGATCCTCGCCGCCCCTGCGTCAGACAACGTGCCCCACCGCAGAGAGTCCGCCATCTACCGCGCCGGCTATCTCCATCGCGCCGGCATGGCCTACGCCGCGGCCGGCGGCGAAGAGACCGCGATCGACCGCTGGCGTATGGCGCTCATTGAAGACCCGGCCAGCGATGCCGCCTACCTCTCTCTCCTGCAACTGGTGAACAGGGGCGCGCCCGTCGATCCCTTCCTGCGCGGCGAAATCTATCTGTTCGCCAAAACCTACGCGCCGGCCATCGACGCCTTCGAACGCTTTCTCGCAAAAACGCCGCAAGCCCCCCGCGCCGGCGAAGCCTGGCTGGGAATCGCCCGCGCCCGGATGGGGCTGGAACAGTGGGCAGAGGCCCGCCTCGCCGTCGATCGCGTGCTGACCGGCTTCCCCAACTGCGCCTGCGTGGGTGAGGCCTGGTTGGCCCAGGCGCGCGCGGCGTCTGAAGACCTCGCGCCCGCAGAGGGCCGGCGCATCTACCGCACATTCGCCAGAGAGCATCCCGACGACCCGCTGGCGCCGGAAGCCCTGTGGCTGAGCGCGCGCTCTTCCCTCGAAGCCGGCGCCATACAGGATGCCCGCGGGGCGGTCGACCCCTTTGAAGAAGCTGTGGCCGATCTGCTCAGCCTGGCCGACGCCTTCCCCGCCAGCCCGCGCGCCGCGGACGGGCTGGCCGTCGCCGGAATCGGCGCGTTCGAACGCAACCGCTATCAGCAAGCCGCCAACCTCTTCGCGCGGCTGCTCTCCGAGTATCCCGATACACAGCCGGATTTTGCAACCTACTGGCTCGGCCGCGCCCGCCATGCCCAGGGCGAAGTCACGGCCGCGCGCGCCCTCTGGCAGGCCCTCGCCGCCCGCGCGCCCGAATCATTTTACGGCCTTCTGGCCAGCCTCGCCGTTGACGCCGCGCATCCCGGGCAGAATCTTGTCCCCCGCTTGGCCCGCATGAAGATGACCGGCCCCGCCTTGCCCGGCGACGATGGCAGCCGCGCATTCGCCGAAGACTGGCTGCGCGGGCCGGGCGGTTTCCCGCACGCCCATAGCGCCGCGCCCGCCACCGCCGCAAACAGCTTCGCGCCATGGGACCTGCCCCAAACCGTGATCGACGACCCGGACATAGTCAAAAGCGAGCTGCTGCTGGCGCTGGGGCGCCGCGCTGAAGCATTGCAGCTGTTGGAACGGATCTACTGGCGCTTCCACAACGACCCGGCCGCGCTCTTTCTCCTCATGCTGCGCTTCAATAAGCTGGGCGCCAACAAGCTCTCCATTAGAGCGGCCCATCGTCTCATCGAACTCAGCCCGGCCGCGCGTATCGCCGAAACGCCGCTCTTCATTCAGCGTTTCGCCTATCCCAGGCGCTACGCCCGCCTCGTCGGCACGCAGGCTGGCGAGTTCGAGCTCGCCCCGCAACTTCTGTACAGCCTCATCTATCAAGAGAGCCGCTTCGAGCCCGCCGCGCGTTCCTATGCCGGCGCCCGCGGCCTCATGCAGCTCCTCCCGGTCACAGGCTGGGAGATTGCCCAAACGCTCAACTACCCCAACTACTCCGCCGAACTGCTCGACCTCCCTATCGTCAGCATCCGCTTCGGCGCATACTACCTGCGCTGGGCGCGCGACTATGCCGGCGGCAACGACGTCGCCGCCCTCGCCGGTTATAACGCCGGCCCCCGCAAGGCCAGATACTGGCTCAGCCGCGCCGAATCGGACGATGCCCTTTTCATCTACAAGGTCCCCTACTACGACACGCGCCGCTACCTGCAAGGCCTCCTCATCTGCTTCGCCCACTACCTGCGCCTATACGGCGGCTCCTAACCCTTCGATGTTTGTCATCTTCCCTCAAAGCGGTTGAGCCGCTCCTTTCCGTCTGCGCCTGAATGTGAGCCGGTTCCTGGCCATCTCCAAATTGGCACAATAACGACACTATATTTTCCCCAAATGGCACACAAATGACATATTAAGAGGGCATACTGTCTCTTGACACGGTCGACTTTCAACGCAACCACAATCAGTCAGGCCAAGGCAACATCCCTGCGCCAACGGGCATTGTCCACTTTCCAACAGGAGAAACGAACCGTGAAAACTGGAATACGGAAAGCCGCCATATATCTCTCTCTTTCGCTTGGCATGCTCCTCTTCGTCGCCGCTTGTACCGTCGTGCTGCCCGAGTCAGAGCAGACGCAGCCCGAATGTTCCCTGCCTGCCGGCGTTGCGCCGCCCGCCGGCGCGCGGGTGACGGCGCAACAGGTGGAAGACGGCAACGCCAGCCTGACCGACTTCGCGCTGGCCGCGAGAGACCATCATGTAAGCGTGCTGCAAGAAGAAAGGGCCGTAGAGCAGACGTTATATCTTAGGTGTCTCTTCAGGCAGGAGGGGAGTCCGTGGCGTTCAGGCTCCATCTACCTTGTGCAGCTGACGCCCGACGGCAGGGTGTACGTTCACGCGCAGCAAATGTCGTTGTCCGGCAGACAACTCAACCCCGTGATCTATGCCGCGATCCTTCACGCTTTGGGGATCGACCCGGCCTCCCTGACCGACCCGGCCGCGGCCATGGCCGCCTTCACTGCCGCCGCGCACGGAGATGGCGGTGCATTCAACGTACCCAATATCGCCGACGCCTCCGGCTACGCCACCCTCTTTTTCACGGGCTCCGTACAGCGCCCGACCGTTCTGCTCGCCGGATTCGAGCTCGACACATCTCACCTGATTCCCATCAGCGACGAGGACCTCGATTACGGCGACCCGCCGATTACGGCCAGCGACGTGGTGGACCGGGCAACCTTGAAGGCCTTCGTCACGGCCGCGGGCGAGTACATCGTCGAACTTCTCGAGTCTGACGATCCGGTCGCCCGCTCGAACGTCCTCGCGAAAGCCCGGGTCACCCTGCGGGATCCGAACGGACCTTGGAGAGACGGTCCCGTCTACCTCTCCGTCATGGATCGCGCCAGCAAGCTGATCCAGTTTCACGGAGGGTTTCCTGACCGGTTCGAGTTGCGCCGGGGAGGGATTTCCCGCGACATTGCGACCGGAGAGCTGATCGTCGATCAACTCATCGCCGCGGCGGAAAGCGGCCTGGAAGGCGGCTTCTGGGAGTACTACTTCGACAACCCAGCCGACGATTCCGACAGCGCCGAAGTCCCCAAAGTGGGTTACGCCCGCGTGTTCACCGGAAACATTCCGTTGCCGGACGGAGGCGCCTTCCCCTACGAGTTCATCGTCAATTCGGGCTACTATCCGACTCCGGAATCCGAATAGGACTGACACCTGCGCAGTTCCGCCGCAACCGCATCCGGTTGATCTCTTCGCAGTTAAGCGGCTATGGCGGCTATCGGCCCTGGGGTGTCGCGCCGGTGGTGGTGACTGTATCGGTTACGCCGGAGGCGGCTTTGGGGAATCGTAATGGTTCTGGTGAGTTGGCGCCGAAAGTGGTGGTGGTGAACGATGGCAAAGCCATTAGTTCTGGTCCTGGGGCTGTTGACGACACTGTTGGGAATGTCCCCATGGGCAGCGAGAATAGGATAGCCTCGCGGAATCCGGCCGGTGACTGGTGGAAGATTGTCGTTGTGGACAACGGGGGCAAGGAGGCGCATGGCTGGTTATATGCGCCATTCGAGAAGGCTGTGAAAGCCGATGGGGTTGGGGTGGTGGAGGGACCGCCGCCGCCGACGGTTGAGGCGCTGCCGACAACGACGCCGGAGCCAACGTTGATTCCAGCGCCGACATTTACGCCGGGCGCCGGTTGAGTCCCGGCGATGTCCTCGCCGTCGGTGTTTGCCGCCTGCCCGCGGTTCCCCCTAACCCCTCGCCCCTGTCTTCTATTCCCTGCAGTACTGTTGTCGTAATCCAAAGGTAGCCTGAAACTCGCCCCCGCATTGGACTGCGCCCCGAGAAACCGTGTCTGCGCGCGGATGCCGCCGCAACGCGAGAGTAAGGGCACCGGCGACTCTGCCCTGACATCGACAACGCCTGATTCGTGTAGTCAATTAAGACCGCCATTGACCTGCCCCCCCACCCCCTCCGCGGACCCAAGAAGATCTTGCCGTTCGCCGATGCCCTTCCCCCTTCCTTCCCCCCGTCGCTCGCCCCAAAGTCGGACCGCGCCCTTTTCCATTCCACAGAGACATTAAAGTCCCGCGTACATGGTATACTTAACTGGGCCACCGGCCAGTCATTCATCCCCCGGCTGTCGCGCCCCAACAACTGATCCAAGGCGAAAGCCCCGCGTCCAAAGAATCGCAGAGTTCCCCAACATGCTATCCATCAAACCCGACCACTGGATCCGCCAAAAAGCCAAAGAATGCGGGCTAATCGAGCCGTTCGAGGAAAGACAGGTGCGCGAAGGCGTGGTCTCCTACGGACTCAGCAGCTTCGGCTACGACATCCGCGTCGCCAAAGAGTTCCGCATCTTTACCCCCGCCACCGGCGAGCTCACCGTAATCGATCCCAAAGCGGTCAACGAACGCGCCCTGCAGAGCTACTCCGGTGACGACTGCATCATCCCGCCCAACAGCTTCGCCCTCGCCCGCACCATCGAGTACTTCCGCATCCCGCGCAACGTGCTCGCCATCTGTGTCGGCAAATCCACCTATGCCCGCTGCGGCATCATCGTGAACGTGACGCCCTTCGAGCCGGAGTGGGAAGGCTACGTCACCATCGAAATCAGCAACACAACCCCTCTCCCCGCCCGCATCTACGCCGGCGAAGGCATCGCCCAGGTCCTCTTCTTCGAAGGCGAAGCCCCCGAAGTCTCCTACGCCGACCGCAACGGCAAGTACCAGAAACAGTCCGGCATCACCCTGCCCCGTTTGTAGAGAAGCTGCCAAAGAAGGGGCAATTGGGCGCCTTACTCCCACCGGAGCAAGACCATAGGCCTCTTTGCTACTGCCGGTAATCCCCTCTCTCCAACGCCTGCTGTCGCGCTTCTTCCAAGGTGAACTGGATTTCGGAAACGTCGATCTCGGTTTCCGGACTGTTCAGCTGCCTGTATATTCCATCAAAGACCGTTGTGAAACCGGCCTGCATACTTCTGGGCAGGGCCAGAGCAAGAGGCGGCAGCACCTCGTCCGCCCCGCGTACAATCTCCTCGGCCTTTCGCGCAGCCACCGGCAACAGAACCCGGTCGACATCGCGATGCAATGGAATAAATCCGGCATTTGTAGGGTCCTCGACGATTCGGGCTATCTGCGTGGCTTGCGCTTCGGCTGACGCCATGTAACCGACAAACGCGCTTGCTTCAGGTCGATGCGCCGCCTTTGCCGGGATTACGTAGCCGAATACTGTCGCGATCTCTCCCACTGACGCATCAGGGTCTATCTGGGGAAACCGAAAGAAATCGAGCTCAGCGGCAGATTCCGGGGACAGGTGGCGCAGGCTGAAATGGGGCGCAAGCGTCATCACAGCCTCCTTTGCCGTGAGCGGACTATCCTCAACCCCGGGGATCAGCGCCTTTATGCTCCCGCTCTCAGATGTCACGTTCGGTCTTTCAATAAAGTACCCTTGCCGAAAGAGAGAGATCCAGGATTCCCAGACGAGGGCCGTTCTTTCATCGGTATAGCTCTCCTGCCCCTCCATCAAGCGCCTGTGGAACGCAGGTCCGTTCAAACGCATATTCAGGTAGCTGAACCATAAGTAGCTGTGATAGATGCTCTGGCCGGCTACCGAGAGAGGCGTCTTGCCGTTCGCCAATAGCGTCTCGCAAATGGTTACGAACTCCTCCCATGTCGCGGGCGGAGCCAGTCCATGGCGCTCAAAGACCTCCTTGTTGTAATAGATGACCGTCCAGAAAAATCCGACAGGTACAAGTCGAAACGTCCCATCGACACGACCGACTTCACTGAACTGTCCTCCATACGCTTCCGCAAGATCGTTGTCCGCCCAAATATCCGAGAGATCGAACAATAGATTCTGTTGGGCAGCCTGGCGCAATTCATGGCCTTCGGCCCAAAAAAACAGGTCCGGAGGAGGGGACTCCGACAAGTACTGGCTAAAGGCGCGCTTCTGCTGCTGGCGGTCAATCTCTATGTGCGCCATCCGCTCACGGAACTGTTCGATCGCCGCTTCCTCTGGCACAGACCATATGGGTCCGCCCGGCGCAACATACCTGATTGTCACGGGCTCGCCAACCGGCCCAGAGACGGCCGTCCCTATCTCTTGCGCGTCGCAGCCGCAAAGCAAGAAGGCAAGAGCGGAAGACAGAAGGAGTGCCGCAATCCCAAATCTACCTCGCGAAAACGGTTCTTCGAAGGCCACTGTTGTCCCTCCGTGAATAAAGTCAGGGGTCGACACAACGCCGAGGCGCTGAGAGGCGTTATAGGTGATTTTTACGGGGCTGCAGGCGCCCGGAAGACCTGACAGCTTGTAGCGGCTGCCTTGTGTTGCCGGCCGTTTTCACCCTCTTCCCCAATCAATCGCCGCAGCCACTGACCACTGACAACCGATCACGAACCACTACCGCTGTGCGGTCGGCCACAAGTGGCCTTCCTTGTGCGGATGGATTCTCCCCGCAACGCCCCCCGGTGTCATGCAACCCCGCGTATGTGTCGTCAACTTTACATACAGGCGCCCGCTGAAAGCGCCTTGCCAAAGCCTCAATCGCGGCATGGAACAGAGGTGGACCCACCCCACAGGCCGCCGAGATGGGCTAACTGCCCCGCTCCGCGAGAGTCCCCAAAAACATCCAAAACCGCCAGAGGTCCTCCTTAGCGTCCCTTCGCGTGCCTTCGCGGATCAACGCCGTTGCAGTTCCCCTTCATACTGCTTGATCCGTATCACCCTACAGATCATAGATCGCGCGCAAGTTCTCGCCCAGAACCCGCGCCTCATCTTCCGGCGAGAATCCAGCCATCCGGATGCCGTTGACCCCATGCACAGCAATCCCCGCCGGCGCATTCGAGCCAAAGACGATCCGGTCCGCGCCCAGCTCCCCGTTCGCCACGATCGCCGAAATCGTGTACGGCTCGGCCGCCGCGATCAGCGTCGTGCCCAGATAGATGTTGGCGTTCTCCTGCGCCGCCTGCACCGCCGACCTTACCCACTCCCGGTAACCCATGTGGTCCATGATGATCGTCACCTGCGGATGGTTCCTGGCGATGTGAGCGATGTACTCAGGCGCACAGCCGCTCATATAGGAGCCGGAATGGATCGTCGCCGTGATGCCCAGCGAGCGCGCCAGGTCCATTACAGGATCCACCGCAGAACTGTCCAGGCGGTAACGGTGGCTGGCCGCCATCAACTTGACCGTGCGCGCACCGCGCTGCACACAGCTTTCCAGGTCCTCGAGCGCATCCGGCCCCATCGTCGGGTTGACCAGACACCCGGGCAAAATACGCGACTGGCCCTCGGCCCCATCCAGCACCGCGGCGTTTCCGGGCCGGGGATCGGCCGGCACACCGCCCTGAAATACAACACTCACGTCAATACCCGCCTCGTCCGCATTCGCGAGGAGACCGGCCGGCCCGTAGGGCTTTCCGTCAAAATCTTCCGGCATATAGGATTCGAAATCGGCAACGAACTGACTCATTTTGTGCCTCCTGCTTGAATGGATGGGTATTGTCTGTGCTGCCGCTACCCAATTCTGGTGCGTGTACAGGAAATATAGCCTAACGACGATCACTCCAGGCGTCAAACAACCCGAATCCAGTTGAATGCCCCTCCGCATTGCACGATCGCGCGCACCCGTGCTATACAGTGCCTGCACGTCCTGCCGAAAACAGCCCGCAATGCACCCGCAACGGAGCAACCCAATGACGACCCAACCCAATGACGACCCAACCCTTCCCCGCGCCGGAAGACCTGACCATCTGCTTTGCCCACATAGCCTATCAACTCGAGCCGATCTTCGCCCGCCGCCAGGCCGACCTGCGCGCCCGCACACCTGCCGGGCAGGAGCGCATCCCCTACTTCCAGGTCTGGACACCCGACGACCTCACCGCCCGCCTCCCGGAGGCAGACGTTCTGCTCGTTTCCGGCTTCTGGCAAAACGAGCTCCTGAACGCCGCGCCCCGCCTGCGTTTCATCCAGTCGATCGGCGCCGGCGTCGACCAGTTCGACCTCGACGCCCTGCGCCGGCGGGGCATCCGCCTGGCCAACGCCAGCGGCGTCAACAGCAACGCCGTCAGCGAACATGCCATGGCCCTCATCCTCGCCTTCACCCGCCACATCCACACTGGCCGCGACCGCCAGCAGAGTCGCGCCTGGCGCGGCATGATCGGCGACCTGTCCCTGCGCGAAGACGAGCTGGGCGGCAAGACCCTGCTCATCATCGGCCTCGGCAAGATCGGCTCCCGCCTGGCGAAACTGGCCAGGGCCTTCGACATGCACGTGCTCGCCACCAAGCGCAACCCGACCGCCGCAGCAGCGGCCGCCGACTCCGTCCACCCGCCGGACCAGCTGCCCGCGCTCCTGCCCCAGGCCGACTTCGTCGCGCTCACCTGCCCGCTGACGCCCGCGACCGAAAACCTGATTGACGCCGCCGCCTTCGCCCGGATGAAAGAGAGCGCCTACCTGATTAACGTCGCCCGCGGCCGCTGCGTTGACGAGCCCGCCATGCTGGCAGCCCTCCAATCCGGCGCCATCGCCGGCGCCGGCATCGATCACTTCTGGGATGAGCCTCTACCGCAGGATTCCCCCTTCTGGGATCTCAGAAACGTCCTCATCACGCCGCACACCGGCGGCGAAACCTGTATGTACGAAGAAAACCTGATCGACATCCTGCTCGAAAATCTCCGCCGGCTGTGGCAGGGCGAAACCCAGCTATTCAACCAGGTTGTCTAGGCGCACGGCCCGCTCCGCCGCCGGGCGCAAAGGCCCGCAGGATTGAATTGTCAGCCGAAAAGTTGGTAAAATGTCAGGCATGTCAGGTCCCGCGACGCGATACTGGGAGCATGCCGCGTCGCGCGTCCTAAACAGAGCGGTCCCGTTCAGCGCTACTGGAGAGCCTTTTCCTGACAATGAACTCACGCCTGAAAAGCTCACGCCAAAAGAGATCGCGGCGTCCCAAGGCCTTCCGCGCACGCGTCGTCCCGCTCGCCCGCCTTTTGGCCTGCGCCGCGGTCCTGCTGGGCGTCCTGTCCAGCATGCATGCCCAGTCCGCCTTCGCGCAGGGGAAATCGCTGCTCTGGGAGCGCTTCGACGTCGACATCATCATTCGCCGCGACGGCGCCTTCGAAGTTTCCGAGCATCAGACGATTCGCTTCACAAAAGGCGTGTTCACGAAAGGCTATCGAGAAATCCCCAAGCGGCACCTCAAGACTCTCGACAACTGGACCCTGACCGATGCCAGCGGCAACAGCTTTCGTCTGGCCGGCAGCGGCAGAGAACCATTTACATTCACAGTCGACAGCTTGGCAGGGCGCTACGTCGTCTACTGGTACTTTCCGCCCACCTCCGACCGCAGCGAAACCTTTACCCTTTCCTACACCGTGCATGGCGGTCTACGCTACTATGAGGGCGGCGACCAGCTCTGGTGGCGTGCGATCTACGGCGATCGCAGCTTCCCGGTGCAGGCCGGGCGGGTGAATGTCGTGGCCCCAGCCGCCATCCAGGAGTGGGCCGCATACACCAACAACGGAGACCGTTGGGAAGACGCCCGCACAACTGCCTCAGCCTCGCTCCTGGAAAGCGGACGGGAAATCGCCTACGTCCTCGATCGCAGGCTGACGCCCGGTCAGGCGTTCGAAGTGCGGGTGGAGTTCACGCCCGGCGTGGTCGCCGGGGAGGCGCAGCCGTGGCAGGAAAGGGCCGATGCCGAAGCAGCCGCGCGTGAAGCGGAAATACGCTTTCGCGCCCGCTGGGTTCCCATTCTGACGCTCCTGTTCGGCGCTCTCGGCCTGCTCTTCCTCCTGGGCGGCCCGGCCGCGCTCTACCTCCTCTGGTACCGTCTCGGACGCGACAAGCCCGTCGATATGGTCGCCGACTACCTGCCGGAGCCCCCCGACGACCTGGCCCCGGGCATCGTCGGCGCCCTCCTGGACGAACAGGCCGATATGCGAGACATTATCGCCACCGTTGTGGACCTGGCGCAGCGCAAGGTCATCAGCATTACCGAAGAAAAAAAGGGCAAATTCCAAGTCTCGCGCGACTTTACCTATCGCTACGAAAATCGCAGCCTGCCCGTCTCCTCCTTCGAGGAACACCTGCTGCACAGCCTCTTTCAACACGGGCGTGTCGTCAAACTTTCCGATCTGAAGGACAAGTTTCATAAAGGGTTGCCCGCTCTCAAACGGGCGCTCTATAGAGAAGTGACCATCATGGGCTACTTTGCCCGCAGCCCGGAAAGGGTGCGCAATCAGTACGGGCGGCTGGGCATTGTTCTGTTTGTCCTGGCGGCGCTGGCCGGCAATGGACTGTGGGCGCTCTTCGGCGAGATCACCGGCGCCGCGGCTCTGCCCGGCATCGGCCTTGCCGCGACCGCCTTCGGCTTCCTCCTGCTGTCCCGCTTTATGCCCCGCAAAACCGACACCGGCGCTGAGCTCGCCGCGCGCTGGCAGGCATTCAAAAGATATCTTCGCGATATCGACCGCTACAGCGACCTCGAAGAACAGAAGGAACTTTGGGATCGCTGGCTGCCCTATGCCATTGCCTTTGGCCTGGATAAACAGTACATCCGCAAGTTTGAAGCGGTTGACGCGCCCGCGCCCGGCTGGTACATTCCCGATCCCACCTTGTACGGCCCCTACCGGCGCGCCTACTATGGGTCTGGTCTCCCCGGCAGATCCGTTCGATCGGATGTCGACGGCGGAAGCGTTTCCGGCGACCTGTCTGGCGCCCCCGCTGGTTCTCTGGGCGGCGGCGGCTTGGGCGGGAACCTGGGCGACGTCAGCCGCGGGCTGGGCAATAGCCTCTCAGGCATGAGCGTGGGCCTCGGCTCCTTGCTCACCAGCACTAGCGCCACCATGACCAGCCGGCACAGCAGCTCATCCACAGCCGGCGGCGGCTGGAGCGGCGGCGGAGGCTTCTCGGGTGGCGGCTTCGGTGGGGGCGGCGGAGGCGGCGGCGGTGGCGGCTTTTCTTAGAATTGGCATGGGCTCGCTCTCTGCCAAAAGGGCGTGAGCCCCGTATTGGGGGCCCGCTTCGCCTGGCCGGGTTCGCGCAGCCTCGAAAGCAAAAAGGAGTATACCATGCGCGGAGGCGCCCGTATCGTCGGCCTGGCGATCATGGCGATTTCAGCCATCCTCTTCGCCGGCTGGATCGCGGCGGTGGCAACGTCGGGTACGACCGCCGGCGGGATGGCGCTGGGCCTGTTCCTCGCGCTGGTCGTATGCGCGCCCCTGCTGGGCATCGGCTTCTATCTCTGGCGCAAGGGCCAGCAGGAGGAAACCGAGTTCGCGCAGGTCGCGCAGGAAAAGAAGATCCTGAACATGGTTCTGACCCAGGGCCAGGTGAGCGTGCAGGAGATCATCGTCGAACTGCAGCAACCGCGTGAAACCGTCGAGGACATGATCCGCAACCTGGTGGGCAAACAGCTCTTCAGCGGCGCCATCAACTGGGAGGAAGGTCTTCTCTACAGCGTCGACAGCCAGAAACTGACCGACGGCCGCAACTGCCCCAACTGCGGCGGCGAAGTCGAGCTGGCCGGCAAAGGCCTGATCCGCTGCGCCTGGTGCGGCAGCGAGGTCTTCCTGACCCAGCGCGCCGCAACCCGGATGAACCGCGCAACGTAATGAATAGAGAACGCTCTGAATCCATCACCTAGCGGGACCGGATTTCGCCCCGCCTGCTCGACGCGTCGAAAACCGGCCGAACAAGAGGGCAATGATGACAGATTCCTTTGTGGAAAAAGCTGATGAGAATATGGGAGCCGTCGAGCGGGTGCTCAAGGGGCTGCCGCTGGCGCGCGAATATACCGATAAGGAGCTGCGGCGCGAGGCCGATCACCGCCTGCGCCAGCTGCTGGCAACCGAGTTGGAGCAGGAGAAGCAGCGCCTGTACGACGTGCAGAAGAAACTGCTGCGCAGCGGCGGCCTGGCCTGGATCGATGACGCCGACGGCGCCATCCAGCGCCTGCAGACCCTCATCGACCGCATCAAGACGGCCAGCTACGGCTATGCCGGGCTGTTCGCGGCGGTCAAGATCCAGGAAGACCAGCTCAACGCCCTGCATCGCTTCGACACGGCCATGGCAGAGCGCGCCCTGGAGATCAGCGAAAGAATCGACCAGCTGGAGTCCCACGCGACAGAGCGGGAAGCGATCGGCCCCGCCATCGAGGCCGTCAACGACACCGTGACCGAACTCCAGCGACTCTTCGACAAGCGCAGCCAGGCAATCACAACCGCCGCCGACAGCGAATAGCGGCCCGCGCACTATCTGCCCACAGACCACCGCCCACCGGCGTCGACATACAGGAGAAAACCGATGGCAAGAATCATTGACGTAATTGAAGCGCCGGACCAGGGCGCGCAGGAGCTCGTCGTTCGCTTGCCCGAAGTCGGCTCGGGCGACTTCCGCTTCGGCAGCCAGGTCATCGTGCGCGAAAGCCAGCGCGCCGTCTTCTACCGCGACGGCAAATCGCTCGACCTCTTCGAGCCGGGCCGGCACACCATCACCACCGCCAACCTGCCGATTCTTTCCAGGCTCCTGCGCATGGGAACAGGCGGCCAGGATATCTTCACCGCCGAGGTGTTCTTCGCCAACATGCGCGAGTTCACCGACATGAAATGGGGCACGCCGGAACCGATCACCCTGCGCGATACCGACCTGGGGCTGGTGCGCCTGCGCGGTTTCGGCCAGTACACCATGCAGATCGCCGACCCCAAGCGCTTCGTAGACCAGTTCGTCGGCACCCAGGGCATGTACCGCACCGGCCAGATCAACGACTTCCTGCGCAGCGCCATCATCAGCCGCATGACCGACATGTGGGGCGAGAACATGACCAGCATTCTCGACCTGCCGCGGCTCTTCGACGAGCTGAGCGCGGCCATGCGCGCAACATTGCAGGACGATTTCACCGCCATGGGGCTGGCGCTCAAACAGTTCCGCATCGTCTCCATCAGCCCCACCGAAGAGACCGCCAAGGCGATCGACGAACGCGCCAGCATGGGCGCCATCGGCGATATGGCCGCCTACATGCAGTTCAAGACCGCACGCGCGCTGGGCGACGCGGCCCAACAGCCGGGCGGCGCCGGCGGAACCGGCGAAGGCCTCGGCCTGGGCGCGGGCATCGGCCTCGGCGCCGGCATGGCCGGCATGATCACCAACGCCATGAACGCCTCCCAGCCCCCCGCGCAGCCCGCCCCCGGCGCGCCTAACCCGCCCGCAGCGCCCCAACCGCCCATTCCGCCGCAGCCGCCCGCAGCGCCCGCCGTCATGACGCTGGAGCAGGCCGCCGCCTACCTCCAGGTTTCGCCCGACGACATCCAGGCCCTGATCGACGACGGTTCGCTGCAGGCCAGGCGCATCGGCAACCAGTACCGCATCGCCCGGCAGGCGATCGATGATTTTTTGGCGGGGTAGAGGGGTCTAGGTTCGACCGCGACAGATCGGGCGAACCTTTATCTGGCGACGCTCAACAGCATCCCCTGCGCACGGATCATCTTCAAGACCGTACCCAAACCTTGAACTGCCGTTTGCAGAGGCAGGCCAATTCGAGTATTCCACGAATCTGCTCCAAGACGAAACGCTATACTGTTGAAAGAGGGCGAACAAAAGGGAGACGACCGGACATATGACAACTGCGTGCGGATCGCTTACGACCTGCACGTACTGTACTTTGAAGAGTCGCCGAAGGAGGGCTTGCTCCGATGAAAAAGCGTCGAAAGTTCAACGAACTAACTGACCAATTCACTCCCAGGGACCGCGAAATCGTCGAAGAAAAAAAGGCGAAGATGCGTGCCTCGTTGCAGCGGTCTGGCAAAACCAGTGAATTTCCCAAAGCGGTCCCCAAAACGCAAGCTCGAAGATCGAACCCGGGAAGCCGTAGATAGGGCCTTCATCGCACGAAGGCTACTCTAGGTCACGTTGACGTTTGATTTGTTCTGTCAGATCAGCGACAATAGTAGGATGTCTACATATAGAATAGCCAACTATCAGTGGCAGAAATTGTACGTGTTTCTGCAAGGACACCCTCGTGCCTACGCAGGGCAAGAGGA